>NZ_JBXAQP010000006.1:0-251935 GCF_058807355.1 Allobosea sp. GW821-FHT12C12 | reverse complement strand
CGTCACGCCTGCGCAAGCGCCGCCGCCTCCGCCCGCCGCGGTGCCCGAGCCGCAGCCAGGCCCGACGCCGGTGCAGCCTGCGCCGGCGCTGCCCGGCCCGGTGACGCCGCAGCCGGTGCAGCCCGCGCCGAGCCTGCCCGGTCCCATCGAGCCGCAGCCCATGCAGCCGCCGCCGACCTTGCCGCCGCCCGGCCAGCCGCTGCCGCCGGTCCCGCCCCAGCAGCAGACCGGCGCGCCCAATCCCAACGCCACGCTCGCCGGCCGCCCCGGCGACGCGAGCGACGTCGACCAGATCCTGCTCGTTCCCAAGCCGGTGCTGACGCTGTCGGGCCAATCGAGTTGGGACCAGGGGTTCGAGAAGCTCTCGGCGAGTTTCCGCATCCTGCGCGACGAGGCCGCGCGCGGCGGCCTCGCCGTCTCGGGCCGGCCGCTGACGCTGTTCGTCGAGACCGACGACAACGGCTTCAAGTTCGAGGCGATGCTGCCGGTCGATCGCGCGCCCGGCGGCGCGGCGCAGCCGCCGCTCGGCAACGGCGTGCGCGCCGGCCAGTCGCCGGCCGGGCCGTCGCTGCGCTTCGTCCACAACGCGCCCTATGACGACATCGATTCGACCTATGAGACGATCACCGCCTATCTCGAGGCCAAGAACATCGTCGCCAAGGACGCCTTTCTCGAGGAGTATGTGAACGACCTCCGGGACCCGGCCGATCCCAATCTCGAGATCAACGTCTACGTCCAGCCGAAATAGGGACAGGCGTCAGGCCGTCCAGCTCAGCCCCGGCCGCATCGGGGTGAAGCGCTCTTCCGGCAGCTTCGCCTCGGCCAGCGCGGCCTTCAGCGCCTCCAGCGGGCGCTCGATGCCTTCGTCGGTGAGTTGAAAGGTTCCCCAGTGATGGCCGATGGCGCGCTCGGCCCTGAGCGAGCGCATGACCTTGACCGCCTCTTCCGGGTTCATGTGGTTGTCCGCCATGAACCAGCGCGGCTCATAGGCGCCGATCGGCAGCACGGCGAGCCGGAACGGGCCGTACTCGGCGCCGAGCCGGTCATAGAGCGAGCCGTCATGGTAGCCGGTGTCGCCGACATGGAAGATTTTCGTGCCGCCTGACTCGACGATGAAGGAGCACCACAGCGCCATGCGCCTGTCGAAGGCGCCGCGCGCCGACCAGTGATAGCTCGGGACGAGCGTCGTGGTCACCTTGTCGGACAGGACGACGCGGTCCTTCCAGTCATGGGCCTCCAGCCGCGCATCGGGAATGCGGGCGCGGATGATGGTGTCGTTGCCGAGCGGAACGATCATGCGCGGCTTATGCGCCTGGTGCAGCCGCGCCAGCGTTTCGAGATCGAGATGGTCGTAATGGTTGTGGGTGACGAGCACGGCGTCGATCGGCGGCAGGTCCTCGAAAGCGACGCCCGGCGCGTTCACGCGTTTGGGGCCGGCGAAGGAGAACGGGCTCGCCCGCTGCGCATAGACCGGGTCGATCAGGAGGTTGAGGCCGGCGACCTGGTAGAGGAACGAGGCGTGGCCGAGATGGACGATGCGCAAGCCGTCGAAGCGGGCCGGCGGCCTGTCCCGCGGCGGCGTTGGATAACTCGCCGGAAAGGTCTCGCGGTCGCGCTTCGAGGTCTGCCATTTCAAGATATCGACCAGTCCCTTGGTCACCGGCCGGCCGTCGGTGAAGCTCAACCCGTCGAAATGGTCGCTCACCGGCCCCTGATAATACGGGTTGCGGGAGCGCGAGAGCGTGGCCCAGGCGACGCCGGACGAGGTGGCGAGCGCGGTGAGGCCAAGGACGGAGAGGAGTTTTCGGCGGGTCATGGGCCGTAGGTTGGGGCTGGCTCACGAAGCGTCAAGTGCGCGTCGAGCACCGTCCGCCCTGCAACGGCCCTGTCGCCGGATGCCGCTAGAACCCTCGCGCCTCGAGCGCGGCCTCGACCTCCGCGATGTAGTCGCGCACCACCGGCACGGCGCTCTTGTGCGGGCCGAGCAGGAGCTGGAAGACCATGTCGCCGCCGATGTCGAAGGAGATCTCGCAGGCAGACAGGTAGAACTCCCACATCCGGGCGAAGCGCTCGCCCATCATCGCGACGACCTCCTCGCGCCTCGCCATGAAGCGCTCGCGCCAGGCGGCCAGCGTCCAGTGATAGTGCCGCCGCCAGAATTCGCAGTCGGACGACCACAGGCCCGTCTGCTCGACCGCCGCGAAGACCTCGGAGAGGGCAGGGGCATAGCCGCCCGGAAAGATGTACTTCTCGAAGAACGGGCCGGTGAAGCCCGGCGGGCCGACGCGGCCGATGCAATGGACCAGCGCGATGCCGTCCGGCGTCAGCAGGTCGCGGATCTTTCCGAAATATTCGAGGTAATGCGCGACGCCGACATGCTCCATCATGCCGACCGAGACGACGCGGTCGAAGCTGCCGGTCAGCTCGCGATAGTCCCGGTTGACGAAGGTGACGGCGTCACCGACGCCCGCCGCCTCGGCGCGCTTCCGGGCAGCCGCCATCTGGTCGGGCGAGACGTTGAGGCCGGTCACCTTCGCGCCGCAGGCCCTGGCGAGGTAGATCGCGAGTTCGCCCCAGCCCGAACCGATGTCGAGCACGCTCATGCCGGGCTCGATCTTCAGCTTCGCGGCGATATGCCTGAGCTTGGCCTGCTGCGCCGCGGCGAGTCCGACCTCGGGACTGTGCCAGTAGGCGCAGGAATAGGTCATCGTCTCGTCGAGCCAGAGCCGGTAGAAATCGGTCGGGATGTCGTAGTGATGCTTGACCTTCTTGCCGGCCGCGCCGAGCGGGTTGTGCATGCGGAAGCGCCGTATGCGGAAGCGGATGGCGCGGATCGCCTTCTGGAGCGGGTGTTTGCGCAATTCCGAGCGCTGCAGCCAGAACAGCTCCAGCAGATCGTGGATCGAGGAACCGTCCTCGAAATCGATCCGGCCGTCCATGTAGCCCTCGGCCAGCGCCAGCTCCGGGTTGAGGAAAAGCTCGCGCTCGATCCGGTCGTCCTTGAGACGGATCGTGACCTCGCCGGCGGTCTTGCGCTGGCCGGCGAAGAACAGGTTTTCGCGGCCCGGGCCGAAGACATGGCGCTTGCCGTCCGGCGCGATGACGGTGAGGCGGCCCTTGCGGATCGCGCGTTTCAAGAGCTTGGGCAGTAGCAGCATGCGTATTCCCCGACGATGACGCCGACCTTAAGGCGCGGCGGCCATACAGGGAAATGTCCAGACACATTCCAACACATGCGCGTGCGTGTTGTTGCGCGAGTGCCATGGTCGCCCTTGGCCGGTCGCGCCGGAACAAACGTCACCGAATCCTGTTCCTGTGCCGGACCAAGCCGGAGCCTCGCCATGGACGACGATCGGATCATCAGGATTGCACGCGCCCTGTGCCGCGCCGCGCGGATCGATCCGGACAAGCCGGTCGAGGATCCCGCCAGCGTGCCGATGCCGCAGCGCACCGATTCCGTGTCGGCGTCCGCCGCCGCCTGGATGCACTTTCGCAAGGCGGCCGAAGAGTTCGTCGCGCGCCACAACGAACGGGTCGTCGCCCCGCTCTGACATCATGTCGTGGGCTTGGCTTGCATAGCCGACGCGCGCCGGACTACTGCTGCGATGCGTCTCCCGACGGGCGCAATTGGAACGGCGAAGCGATGTCCTGGCGCGATTTCTGGAACGGCGACACCCCGATCTACGTGTCCGACCGCCACAAGGCGTTGCATTACCTGCAGATCGCGAAGGACATCGTCGCCCACATTCCGTCGCCGGACGCCGTCGTGCTCGACCATGGCTGCGGCGAGGCGCTTTCGGCCGGCCGCGTCGCCGCCGCTTGCAGGAAACTCTATCTCTGCGAGGCCGCGCCGACCGTGCGCGACAGGCTGCGCGCGATGTTCGGACGCGAGGAAAAAATCGTCGTGGTCTCGCCGGAGGAGGTCGAGGCGCTGCCGGACGGCTCGCTCGATCTCGTCGTCGCCAATTCGCTGATCCAGTATCTCAAGCCGGACGAACTGACCGCGCTGCTCGCGCTCTGGCGGGCGAAGCTCACGCCCGGCGGACATCTTGTCCTCGCCGACGTGATCCCGCCCGATCTCGGTCCCTTGAGCGACGCCTCGGAACTGCTCGGCTTCGCCTGGCGCGGCGGCTTCCTAGGCGCGGCGCTGGCCGGCCTCGTGCGGACCGCGTTTTCGGACTACCGCAAGCTGCGGGCGCAATACGGGCTCTCGACGCATACGGCGGCGGGCGTCACCGCGCTGATCGCGCAGGCGGGGTTCGAGGCGATCGAGCGCGTGTCGAATTTCGGGCATAATCCGCAGCGGATGGCGTTTAGGGCGCGTGTGCCGGCGTGAAGCCGCCGGGCGGTTGAGCTTCTTCGCGCGATGGCCGGCAGGCCCTGCCGTTCCTATGGGAAGTCATGCTCAAGCTCGATCATCTCTCCGTCATCGCGCCGACTCTCATGGAAGGCGTCGCGCATGTCAGGGCTTGCCTGGACTTGGACGTGCCGTTCGGCCAGCGCCACGCCTTCATGGGCACGCATAACCACCTGCTGCAGCTCGGCGACATGACCTATCTGGAAATCGTCGCGCTCGATCCGGACGCCGATCGTCCCGATCGCGCCCGCTGGTTCGGTCTCGGCGATCAGAGGCTGGTCCGGCGGGACTGGGATGACGGTCGACGGCTTCGTGGCTGGGTCGCGAGAACGGACGACATCGATGGCGTCATCGGCGGGCGCGAGGCGATCTTCGGTCGCAAGGTCACGCTGCCGACCTTCGACTTCTCAATCCCCGAGGATGGGTCGCTGCCGCTCGATGGCGCGGCTCCCTCCGTCATCGATCGGCGCGGCAAGGCACGCGTGATGACGACGATCGCTGATCTCGGCGCGCGGCTGCTGAGCCTGACCTTGGAACACCCTGAGGCCGATAAGCTTACCGCGCTCTTCCGGGAGGTCGGGATCGACCGGCCTCCTGTCATCTGGAGGAGCGATCGTCTTCGATATCATGCGCAGATCGAGACGGCCGGTGGTTTAAAGGAACTGTCCTGAGTCGTTTCGGCGGGGTGAGCCAAGCCGCTTCCCGGGTTTTCATCGTTCCGGCCGTCGACCGAACGTCCTCGCTTCAGACCTATGGCAAGTGCTCGTCGAGCGGCTGCACGGCGAGACGCAGGCCCATTGTCCGAAGTATGGCGTTCAGGCTGCGCACCTCAGGGTTACCTTTCTCCGACAGTGTTCTGTAGAGCTGTGTCGGGTTCAGCGCGGCGGCCTTTGCAACGGCGGGCACGCCGCCATAACCCTTGGCCATCTGCCGAAGCGTCACCAGAAGCTCGCCCTGATCGCCGTCCGCGAGGATCGCATCGAGCGTGGCGGCCGCCATCGCGGGATCGCTCCGGAACAGCTCGGCCATAGCGTCGTCATGACTGCGGTCTTTCATCGTCCTCGTCTTTTCAATCGCTGCGGCTTTGCCAGTCGCGCCAGTGGTTGCAGGCTCGCTCGATATCACCGTCCTGGGTTCGTTTGGTTCCGCCGCACAGCAGCATCACCGTCTTGCCCGAGCGGGCGTAATAGACCCTGTAGCCGGGGCCGGCATCGATACGCAGTTCATACATTCCGTCGCGCAGCGGTTTGAAGTCGCCGAAATTGCCGTGTTCCAGCCGGTTCAATCGCCGAATGATCGCAGCCTTGGCCTGCATGTCGCGGAGCTTGCGCAGCCAGTGGCAATCAAATCCTCGCCACCGCGCGTCAGGTAGTGCCGCACATCGAACATGCGAGATATTCGTCTAAAAACGAATTCTTTGCAAGCGCATGCTGCCGGCAGGCTGTCTTAGGCAGTTATTCCGTCCGGTCCGCAAAGCTGAAGAACTTATGTCCCATGAACGAGAACACCATCACGATCCCCGTGGTGACGAATTGCATCGGCAGATAGGGCAGGCCGGCGCGATCGACGAAGAGGTGCATCAGGATGCCGGTGAGGACGAAGCCCCCTGCCGCGATCAGGGCGAAGCGCCAGCCGGCCTCGGCGTGGCTGCGGGTGGCCTCGAATGTCAGCCAGCGGTTGAGCGCGTAGGAGACGAGCGCGCCGAGCACGAATCCGGCCAGCGTCGCGGGCACGGGGTCGATCCGGCCGAGCTCGACCAGCCCGATCAGCGTCGCGTAATGGGCGACGGCCGTGATGCCGCCGGCGAGCACATAGGCCGCGAGCTGGCGGGACTGGCGTGGGTAGCGAGGGACCGGCATGGCGGGGAGCTTAAGGCGCAAGCGCGCCGCCTTGTCCACCGCCGGATGGGTCGCCCGCGCTTTCCGCTTTCCCCCGGCGGCGCTCCCCTCTATAGCGAGCGCCTAGCATTCATTCAGGCTCCCGCACCGGCCCGCTCGCTCGATCGGACAGGCCTTGCGCGCGCCTGCGAACACATGGCCGGACCCATGCCCAAGCGCACAGACATCAAGACCATCCTGATCATCGGCGCGGGCCCCATCATCATCGGCCAGGCCTGCGAGTTCGACTATTCCGGCACACAGGCCTGCAAGACCCTGAAGGCCGAGGGCTACCGCATCGTCCTGGTGAACTCGAACCCGGCGACGATCATGACCGACCCCGACCTGGCCGACGCGACCTATGTCGAGCCGATCACGCCCGAGGTCGTCGCCAAGATCATCGAGAAGGAGCGCCATGTTCTGCCCGGCGGCTTCGCCCTGCTGCCGACCATGGGCGGCCAGACCGCGCTGAACTGCGCGCTCTCGCTCAACAGGAAGTCGATTCCGCAGCCCGACGGCAGCAAGATCAGCGTGCTGGAGCAATTCGACGTCGAGATGATCGGCGCCACCGCCGAGGCGATCGACAAGGCAGAGGACCGCGAGCTCTTCCGCGACGCGATGACCAGGATCGGGCTCGACACGCCGCGCTCGCATCAGATCAAGACGCTTGGACAGGCGCTCGATGCACTGGACGACATCGGCCTGCCGGCGATCATCCGTCCGTCCTTCACCATGGGCGGCACCGGCGGCGGCATCGCCTACAACAAGGGCGAGTTCATCGACATCGTCGAGCGCGGGATCGACGCCTCGCCGACGAGCGAGGTGCTGATCGAGGAGAGCGTGCTCGGCTGGAAAGAGTACGAGATGGAGGTGGTCCGCGACAAGAAGGACAACTGCATCATCGTCTGCTCGATCGAGAACATCGATCCGATGGGCGTCCATACCGGCGATTCGATCACCGTCGCGCCGGCGCTGACGCTGACCGACAAGGAATACCAGATCATGCGCGACGCCTCGCTGGCGGTGCTGCGCGAGATCGGCGTCGAGACCGGCGGCTCGAACGTGCAGTTCGCGGTCGACCCGGCGACCGGCCGGATGATCGTCATCGAGATGAACCCTCGCGTCTCGCGCTCCTCGGCGCTCGCCTCGAAAGCCACCGGTTTCCCGATCGCCAAGGTCGCGGCGCGTCTCGCCGTCGGCTACACGCTCGACGAGATCGAGAACGACATCACCGGCGGCGCGACGCCTGCCTCGTTCGAGCCGACGATCGACTACGTCGTCACCAAGATCCCGCGCTTCGCCTTCGAGAAGTTCCCCGGCTCCGAGCCGACGCTGACGACGGCGATGAAGTCGGTCGGCGAGGCGATGGCGATCGGCCGCACCTTCCAGGAGAGCCTGCAGAAGGCGCTGCGCTCGCTGGAGACCGGGCTCGACGGGCTCGACGAGATCGAGGTCGGAGGCCTGGGCCAGGGCGACGACCGGAATGCGATCAAGGCGGCGCTCTCGACGCCGACGCCCGACCGCATCCTGCAGGTGGCGCAGGCGATGCGCTTCGGCTTCAGCGACGAGCAGATCCATGAGAGCTGCAGGATCGACCCCTGGTTCCTCGCGCAGATGCGCGGGATCGTCGACGCCGAGGAGAAGGTCCGGAACTTCGGCCTGCCGCGGACGCCCGGCGCCTTCCGGCAGGTCAAGGCGATGGGCTTTTCGGACAAGCGGCTGGCGGCCGTCTCGGGCAAGACCGAGGCCGAGGTCAAGGCTTTGCGGCGCTCGCTCGACGTGCGCCCGGTCTACAAGCGCATCGACACCTGCGCCGCCGAATTCGCCTCGCCAACGGCCTATATGTACTCGACCTACGCCATGCCGTTCATGGGCGCGGCGGCGGACGAGGCCAATCCCTCGGACAGGAAGAAGGTCGTCATCCTCGGCGGCGGCCCAAACCGCATCGGCCAGGGCATCGAGTTCGACTATTGCTGCTGCCACGCCTGCTACGCGCTGCGCGACGCCGGCTACGAGACCATCATGGTCAACTGCAACCCCGAGACCGTCTCGACCGACTACGACACCTCCGACCGGCTCTATTTCGAGCCGCTGACGGCCGAGGACGTGCTCGAGATCCTCGACACGGAGAAGCAGAACGGCACGCTGCATGGCGTCATCGTCCAGTTCGGCGGGCAGACGCCGCTGAAGCTCGCCAACGCGCTGGAGGAGGCGGGCATCCCGATCCTGGGCACCTCGCCCGACATGATCGACCTCGCCGAGGACCGCGACCGCTTCAAGCGGCTGCTCGACAAGCTGCACCTGAAGCAGCCCAAGAACGGCATCGCCTATTCGGTCGAGCAGGCCCGCATCATCGCCGGCGAGCTCGGCCTGCCCTTCGTGGTGCGTCCGTCCTACGTGCTCGGCGGCCGCGCCATGGCGATCATCCGCGACGAGCCGATGTTCGAGGACTATCTGCTCGGCACGCTGCCGAGCCTGATCCCGTCCGAGGTCAAGGCCAAGTATCCCAACGACAAGACCGGCCAGATCAACATGGTTCTGGGCAAGAACCCGCTGCTGTTCGACCGCTATCTGTCGGACGCGATCGAGGTCGATGTCGACTGCCTGTCGGACGGCAAGGACGCCTTCATCGCCGGCATCATGGAGCATATCGAGGAGGCCGGCATCCATTCCGGCGATTCCGCCTGCTCGCTGCCCCCGCGCTCGCTCTCGCTGGCGACCATCGCCGAGCTGGAGCGCCAGACCAGGGCGATGGCGCTGGCGCTCGACGTCGGCGGGCTGATGAACGTGCAGTACGCCATCCAGAACGGCGTGATCTACGTCCTGGAGGTCAATCCCCGCGCCTCGCGCACCGTGCCCTTCGTCGCCAAGGTGATCGGCGAGCCGATCGCCAAGATCGCGGCGCGGATCATGGCCGGCGAGAGCCTCGCGAGCTTCGGGCTGAAATCCGCGGCGCTCGGCCATGTCGGCGTCAAGGAGGCGGTGTTCCCCTTCGCGCGCTTCCCCGGCGTCGACGTGCTGCTCGGGCCGGAAATGCGCTCGACCGGCGAGGTCATCGGACTCGACCGCTCCTTCGACATCGCCTTCGCCAAGAGCCAGCTCGGCGCGGGCTCGAAGGTGCCGGTCAAGGGCACCGTCTTCGTCTCGGTGCGCGACGAGGACAAGCCGCGCATCGTGGCCTCGATCCGCATCCTCGCCGATCTCGGCTTCCGCGTGCTGGCGACGGGCGGCACGCTGCGCCTGCTGCAGGAGGAGGGCATCGCGGCCAACAAGATCAACAAGGTCCTGGAAGGCCGGCCGCATGTCGTCGATGCGATCAAGAACGGCGAAATCCAGCTCGTCTTCAACACCACCGACGGGCCGCAGGCGCTCCAGGATTCGCGCTCGCTCCGCCGAACGGCCCTCTTGCACAAGGTTCCCTATTATACCACCTTGGCTGGAGCGATCGCGGCGGCGGAAGGCATCAAGGCCTATTGCGGCGGCGATCTCGAGGTACGATCGCTGCAATCCTATTTCGTGCGCGCCGCCTGAACAAAACGGCGCGCGGGAAGTTCGCTCTCGCAGTTCAAAAACGATCGGAAGCGGAGTGCGCAGGCCATCGCAAGCATGGCCGGCGGCTCATCGCTTTCGCAATCCGGGATGAGACGATGGAAAAGGTTCCCATGACCGCGGGCGGCTTCGCCGCCCTCGAGGCCGAGCTGAAGGACCGCCAGCAGGTTCAGCGCCAGCGCATCATCCAGGCGATCGCGGAAGCGCGCGCGCATGGCGATCTCTCGGAGAACGCCGAGTATCACGCCGCCAAGGAATCGCAGGCTCTCAACGAAGGCCGCATCCAGGAGCTGGAATCGCTGATCGGCCGGGCCGACATCATCGACATCGCCAAGCTCGCCGGCGGCGACACGATCAAGTTCGGCGCGACGGTAAAGCTGATCGACGACGATACCGAGGAAGAGAAGAGCTACCAGATCGTCGGCGAGCCGGAATCTGACGTTAAGTCCGGCAAGGTCTCGATCGGCTCGCCGATCGCGCGCGCGCTGATCGGCAAGAAGGTCGGCGACTCCGTGCAGGTCAACACGCCGGGCGGCGGCAAGTCCTACGAGGTCGTCAGCGTCGATTTCCGCTGACGATAGGGTCAGTCTTTCTTCAGCCCTCATCCTTCGAGACGCCGCTACGCGGCTCCTGATGATGAGGGCTGTGATGATCCCTCGATCCAGGGTCGCCTGACCCCGAAAAGCGTTTATCTTGGCGCTGCAACCCGGCGACCCCACATGCGTTGCTGGGCTCAGGGAGATTTCGCCATGACGACGCGCCGCGCCTTCATCCTTTCCGCGCTCGCGGGTTGCGCCTTCGCCGCATGCGGCCCCGCCCTCGCGCAGGCGCGCACGATCGGCGCCATCCGGGTCGACACCTCGCGGATCGCGGCGCAGGGCTGGGGCGAGCGCTCCGTCGAGATCAAGCGCGCGCTGGAGCGCCAGCTCGCCTCTACGCTGGCGCCGCTGATCCAGCGCGGCGGGCCGACGCTGCATGTCGTGGTCAAGGGCGTCTGGCTCGCGAGTTCGGCCGGCGGAAGCGGCGGCGGCAAGCCGACCGGCGGCGGCGGGAGCATGGACAGTTTCGACAGCGACTACACGCTGTTCGGCCCGCGCGGCGAGGTGCTGGCGAGCTATCCGATCATGTCCAATATAGGCTCGGATTCCGGCGGCGCGTGGTATCGGCCCGATGTCGACGACCGCCGCGTCGCCGCGCTGATCGAGAACAACGCACTCTGGATCAGGCGCTATCTCGGCGGGTGACGCCGATCAGAGAGGCGCGATCGCTTCGTCCTTGACGCGGTCGAGCGCCAGCGCGGTGCGGACATTGCGGACATTCGGCAGCGCCGTCAGGTCGCCGACGAAATCCTGAAAGGCCTTCAGGTCGGGCGCGACGCATTTCAGGATGAAGTCGATGTCGCCCGACAGCGTCCAGCATTCGCGCACCGCGTCCCAGGCGCGGATGCGGGACTGGAAGGCGGCGAGGTCGGCCTCGGCCTGGCTCGCCAGATGCACGAAGGCGAAGCAGACGACCTCGAGGCCGAGCTTCTTCTCGTCGAGCAGGGCGCGATAGCCGGTGATCAGGCCGGCCTCCTCCAGCGCGCGCACGCGCCTGAGGCAGGGCGGCGGCGAGATGCCGACGCGGCTCGACAGCTCGACATTGGTCATGCGCCCATCGGCCTGGAGTTCGCGCAGGATCGCCAGATCGATATCGTCGAGCTTTGAACGCACTGAGAGCCCCGATAGAAGGTGGCGCTGGTCTAGACGCTGGGCCTGCGCGATACAAGGCGCGTGCCGCGCTTCACAGGATGCCCTGCTTGCCCACCGAGACCAGTCACTCCGAAGACGCGCCCGCCGCGCCGCTTCCGACCATCTGGGTGCTGACCGACGGCAAGGCCGGCGACGAGGTGCAGTGCCTCGGCGTCGCCGAGCGTCTGGGCGTCAAGCCGGAGATCAGGCGCATCGCGCCGCGCGCGCCCTTCGCCTTGCTGATGCCGCGCGGGCCGATCGATCCGCGCGAGGCGCCCGATCGCCCCGGCAGCCCGCTCAGGCCGCCCTTTCCCGATATCGCCGTCGCCTCGGGCCGGCGCGCGGCGGCCTATCTGCGGGCGCTGAAGAAGGCCTCGAACGGACGCAGCTTCACCGTGTTCCTGAAGGATCCGCGCATCGGGACGAACGCTGCCGACCTGATCTGGGTCGCGGAGCACGACCGGCTGCGCGGCGAGAACGTGCTGGTCACGACGACCTCGCCGCATGGGCTCTCGCCTTCGCGGCTTGAACAGGCGCTGGCGCAGCCGCATCCGGCGATCGCGGCCCTGCCCAGGCCGCGCGTGGCGGTGCTGGCCGGCGGCGACAGCCGGCACTACCGCTTCCGGCCGGACGACATAGCGCGTTTCGCAGGCCTGCTCGACCAGCTCGCGGGCTCCGGCGTCGCGCTGATGGGCTCGCGCTCGCGACGCACCTCGCCGGAACTGGATGCCGCGGTCGCGGCGGTCTTCGCCAGGCATGGCGGCTGGTGGTGGGACGGGGCAGGGGAGAACCCCTATGTCGCCCTGCTCGCCCATGCCGACGCGATCGTCGCGACCGCCGATTCGACCAACATGATCGGCGAGGCGACGGCGACCGGCGCGCCGATCCTGGTGTTCGAGCCGCATGGCGGCCATGGCAAGCTGGCGAAGTTCCTCGAGGCGCTGAAGCGGCAAGGGGCTGTGCATCATTTCGAGGGCCGGCTTGAAGGCGCGCGCTATCAGCCGCTAGACTCGACGGCCGAGATCGCGGACGCCGTGAGGCAAGGCTGGCTGCGGCACCGGGCGGAACGCGGGCTGGGGTGAACCGCCGTCGAACCCGCGCCGTCATCCCGGCCGCAGCGAAGCGGAGCGCCGGGATCCATCATAGGGCGCTGTCTTGGCCTGCGATGGATCCGGAGCCGCGCGGCTTTCGCCGCTTGTCCGGGATGACGGAGGGTTGATTTGCATGCATTGGCCCACGACGAAACAGCGCTTATCTGACTGATCGAGAACGTGGCCGAGGCCGCGCAAGAAGGACGACTTCCATGGCCCACACCCATGCCCGCGTGATGATCGTCGGCTCAGGCCCCGCCGGCTACACCGCCGCGATCTATGCCGCCCGCGCCATGCTGGAGCCGGTGATGATCTCCGGCCTCCAGGCCGGCGGCCAACTGATGATCACCACCGATGTCGAGAACTATCCGGGCTTCGCCGACGTGATCCAGGGCCCCTGGCTGATGGAGCAGATGCGCGCCCAGGCCGAGCATATGGGCACGAGGATGGTGTCCGATCACATCGCCAGGGTCGACCTCTCGCAGCGGCCCTTTCGCCTCTGGGGCGATGGCGGCGAGACCTATTCCTGCGATGCGCTGATCATCGCGACCGGCGCGCAGGCGAAATGGCTCGGCCTGCCCTCCGAGCAGGCCTTCCAGGGTTTCGGCGTCTCGGCCTGCGCCACCTGCGACGGCTTCTTCTTCCGCAACAAGGAGGTCGTCGTGGTCGGCGGCGGCAATACCGCCGTCGAGGAGGCGCTCTATCTCGCCAACCTCGCCAGCAAGGTGACGCTGGTGCATCGCCGCGACTCGCTGCGGGCCGAGCGGGTGATGCAGGACCGGCTGTTCAGGCATCCGAAGATCGACGTGGTCTGGGACAGCGAGATCGCCGAGATTTGCGGCGGCACGCAGCCGCCCAACGTCACGCATCTGCGGCTGCGGAACCTCAAGACCGGCGCGGAGAGCAAGCTGAAGACCGACGGCGTCTTCATCGCGATCGGCCACAAGCCGGCGACCGAGCTTTTCGTCGGCCAACTCGCGATGAACGAATCGGGCTATCTCACGGTCGAGGCGGGCACGACCAACACCAATATCGCGGGCGTCTTCGCGGCCGGCGACGTCACCGACGAGCACTACCGACAGGCCGTGACGGCGGCAGGGCTGGGCTGCATGGCAGCGCTCGACGCCGAGCGCTGGCTGCAGGCGAACGAGCTGGGGCAATTGAAGGCGGCCGAATAGCTCGGATATGACGATCCATCACCAGATGTGATGGATTACGTCACCATATTCGGTGCGAAAAACGCGGCTTGATCTCATGCAGACATTGACGCGCAAGGATTTTGTCCCCCAACATGCGTGAAACGCATAACAGGGGGGATCGCGGTGGATTGGGACCGCATCAGGATATTTTATACCGTCGCTGAGTCCGGCAGCTTCACCAAGGCGGGAGACGTTCTGGGCCTGAGCCAGTCGGCGGTGAGCCGGCAGATCGGGGCGCTGGAGCGCGAACTGCGCGCGCCGCTGTTCCATCGGCATACGCGCGGGCTGATCCTCACCGAACAGGGCGAACTGCTCTGGCGCGCCGCGCGCGAGATGACGCAGCGGCTGGAGCGCACGCGCGCCCAGCTTTCGGAGACGCGCGAGCATCCTTCGGGCGAGCTCAAGGTGACGGCGACGCGGGGCCTCGGCGGCCACTGGCTGACGCCGCGGCTGGCGGAGTTCCTCGATCTCTACCCCGACATCAAGGTCGATCTCATCCTCACCGACGAGGAACTCGACCTCTCGATGCGCGAGGCCGACATCGCGATCCGCCTGCGCCAGCCGCAGCAGCCGGACCTGATCCAGCGCAAGCTCTTCACGGTGCATTTCCACGTCTATGGCTCGCCGGCCTATGTGAAGCGCTTCGGCGAACCCAAGACCTACGATGACCTCGACAACCACCGCATCCTCTCTTTTGGAGGCACCTCGCCGTCCTATCTGACGGCCGTGCACTGGCTCGGAACGCTCGGACGCGACCAGCGCAACCCGCGTCCGATCCACCTCACCGTGAACAACATCACGGCGATGAAGCGGGCGGTGGATTCGGGCGCCGGCATCGCGGTGCTGCCGGACTACCTGATCGAGACCGGCTCGCCGCTGGTGCAGTTGATGCGCGAGACGGAGATGCCGCAGCTCGAGAGCTATCTGGTCTATCCCGAGGAGATGAAGTCCGTCGCGCGCGTGCAGGTGTTCCGCGACTTCCTGATCCAGAAGGCGCAGCGCTGGACCTATTGAGCGCTCAACTCCCGATTGCAACGCATCGCCGTCCTGCGCCAGGCGCAGAGGCGGCGATCCTGCGGATGGCGCATGTTTCTCAATGATCTAGATGGGGTTTCGCCGCAATCCACGATTTCACATGCGCATGGCGCATGGCCGTCACCGTCTATGCTGCATTGCAAAAAGGCAGGTGCTGCCTCACATAGCAGTCACGGTTGTTCGCAACGGCTCCGCTATCTCCTCCCGGCGTCGAGTTCGTTGCAGCCGTTCCCCTCTGAGATGTTTGGCGCGTGCGCCGGATGTTTCAAACTTCCAAGGCCGGCTCCCTCGGGGGTCGGCCTTTTTTTCTTTCTGGCGACGGCAGGCGCCGGGTTTGCGCGCGAGCCCTTCCCCGCCATGGTCGGGCTTGTCCCGACCATCCACGTCTTGCTTTGTCGAGCGCTACGCCCAAGACGTGGATGCTCGCCACAAGGGCGAGCATGACGGTGAGGGTGAAGGCGCGGCCGAGCTCTTACCGCCGCCGCGTCTCCAGCGGCAGAGCCCCGAACAGGCCGGGCTCGGCGCTCGTCCGCGCCTTCTCGATCGTCAGCATCCTGAGCTTGGTCTCGACGCCGCCCTCGGCCGAGAAGCCGCCGGTCTTGCCGCCCGCCGCCAGCACGCGGTGGCAGGGCACGATCGGCGCGAAGGGGTTCCGGCCGAGAGCGACGCCCACGGCCCGGGCCGCTCCGGGCTCGCCGATGCGGGCGGCGACCTCGCCATAGGTCAGCGTCTCGCCGGGCGGAATCGCCAGCGCGACCTCATAGACGCGGCGGTTGAATTCCGGGACGGTGTCGAGCGCGATCGGCAGATGCGAGAGATCGCGCCGCTCGCCGTCCAGAAGCGCGACGATCCCGGCGATGGCGACCTCGATGAAGCCGGGCGGCGGCGTCTCGTCTGCCTCGGGAAGCGCTTCGCAAGCCTGCTCCGCGCGACCTCCCCGTCGCGCTCGGGCAGTTGCGCGCCGATGATGCGTCCGGCGTCCCAGACCAGCGCACAGGCGCCGATCGCGGTGTCGAAGAGGGCGAAGTGCGGCATGGCATCCTCCGGCGATCGGCCCAGTCCGCGGCAAAAGCGAGCCGCGGCCGCACTATCCTCCGCATGATCGCATGCGGACAACCCGATTCCTGGCCGGAGGCGGTTCTCGCGGCAGCCGCTCAGACGTAGAGGCGCTCGCCCTCCAGCCCCTTGTAGAGCCCGGCGACCTGCTCGCCATAGCCGTTGAACAGCAGCGTCGGACGGCGCTCGCGCGAACCCAGCAGCTGCTCGCTGGCCTGGCTCCAGCGCGGATGGGCGACCTCCGGGTTCACATTGGCCCAGAAGCCGTATTCCTGCGCCTGCAGCCCCTCCCAGAAGGTCTTCGGCCGCTCGGCGACGAAGGCGATCCTGGTGATCGACTTCACCGATTTGAAGCCGTATTTCCACGGCACGATCAGCCGCAGCGGCGCGCCATGCTGGGTCGGGGTCGGCTTGCCGTAGATGCCGGTGACCATCAGCGGCAGGTCGTTGGTCGCCTCCGCGATGGTCAGCCCTTCGGTATAGGGCCAGGGATACCAGCGCTGCGATTGGGCCGGCGCCACGCGCGGGTTGAGGAAGGTCTCGAATCTCACATATTTCGCGCTCGCCAAGGGCTTGGCGAATTCGACCAGCGACTTCACCGTGAAGCCGGTCCAGGGCACGGCCATCGACCAGGTCTCGACGCAGCGGAAGCGATAGAGCCGCTCCTCCAGCGTCATCTTGCGGATCAGGTCGTCGACGCCGATCTCCATCGGCTTCTCGACCATGCCGTCGATCGTCACCATCCAGGGCCGCGTCGCGAGTTTCTTCGAGGCGCCGACGACGTCCTTGGACGTGCCGAACTCGTAGAAATTGTTGTAGTTCGCCGCCAGCGCCTCGTCGGTCACCGCGCGGTCGAGCGCGAAGCCGCCGTTCTTCCTGGCGGGATAGAGATCGAGCGTCGGGTCTGGGCCCTGGGCGGCCGCGATCCGCGGCAGCGCCGCGCTGGCGATCGCGCCGGCCCCGGCCGCGAGCAGGCCGCGGCGGTCGAGATAGACGGCTTCGGGCGTGGCCTGGCTCTCGGACATCTCCCAGCCAGGGCGATTCTTGATCAGCATTTGACGGACATGCTCCGTTTCAGAGGAGGCAAGTCTAGTGCATGCGCGCCCGTCACGGGCAAATCACGAGGGGGAGAGGGTCAACCCCTCGCCTCCAGCGCCTTGACGATGGCCGCGCCCATCTCGCTGGTCGAGACGGCGTTCGCGCCCGGTCCCGCGATGTCCTTGGTGCGCGTGCCGGAGCCCAGCACGTCGGCGATCGCGCCCTCCAGCCGGTCGGCGGCCTCGATCGCCCCGAAGGAATAGCGCAGCGCCATGGCGAAGGAGCCGATCATCGCGATCGGGTTCGCCAGTCCCCGGCCCGCGATGTCGGGGGCCGAGCCGTGGACGGGCTCGTAGAGCGCCTTGCGCTTGCCGGTGGTCGCGTCTTCCGCGCCGAGCGAGGCCGAGGGCAGCATGCCGAGCGAGCCGGTCAGCATCGCCGCCACGTCCGATAGGATGTCGCCGAAGAGGTTGTCGGTGACGATGACGTCGTATTGCTTGGGCCAGCGCACCAACTGCATGGCGCAGTTGTCGGCGAGCACATGCTCAAGCTCGACATCGGCGTAGGATTTCGCATGCAGGGCCGTGACCGTCTGCTTCCAAAGCACGCCGGTCCTCATGACGTTGTGCTTCTCCGCCGATGAGACCTTGTTGCGCCGTGTCCGCGCCAGCTCGAAGGCGACCGAGCAGATCCGGTCGATCTCGGGCGTGGTGTAGACCTGCGTATCAATGCCGCGCCTGGAGCCGTCCTCCAGCGTGACGATCTCCTTGGGCTCGCCGAAATAGACGCCTCCGGTGAGCTCGCGCACGATCAGGATGTCGAGCCCCTCGACGACCTCGGGCTTGAGCGAGGAGGCCGAGGCCAGCGCCGGATAGCAGATCGCGGGACGCAGATTGGCGAACAGGCCGAGATCCTTGCGCAGCCGCAGCAGCCCGGCCTCGGGGCGGTGCTGGTAGGGCACGTCGGCCCATTTCGGCCCGCCGACCGCGCCGAACAGCACGGCGTCGGCGTCCTGGGCGAGCTTCATGTCGCCTTCCGAGATCGCCGCCCTGTGGGCGTCATAGGCCGCGCCGCCGACGAGTCCCTTCTCGATCTCGAAGGAGGCGACACCCTGCCTGCCGAACCAGGAGACGATGGTCTCGACCTGTCCCATCACCTCGGGGCCGATGCCGTCGCCTGGAAGCAGCAGGAGCTTGTGGGTCGCCATGGGAAGCCTCGTCGGGATCGCGTTGTCCTGAGCGAGGCTGATTAGGGGGCGGGCGGGCGCGGCGCAAGCGCCGACAGGATGCAGGAGGCGCGTCGGCTACGTAAGTTCAGGCGAATGGCGGCAAGGCTGCTCGCCGGCGCGTGGGATCGAGAATGCGCGCGGTGCGGCGTTCATGCGACCACGCCTTGCGGACGGCCAATGGCGCATCGCCGCGGGCGCTGCCGCTCCTGGGGCACGAAAAGGCCCGCTCCTCGCGGGAGCGGGCCCGAACGCCAAGCCGCGAGGCTTACTGGATGATCTGCACGACGCGGCGGGTGCGCGGATCGACGAGCACGGTGCGGTTGTCGATCACGGTGTAACGCTGGCCGGTGACGCCGTATTCGGCGGGAACCTCGTAATAGGTCACGCCTTCCTGCGGCAGCACGGTGCCGACCGCGACGGGCTGGCCGTAGCTGTAGGACATCGGGCGCTGCTCGATCACGTATTGCTGGAAGCGCTTGGAGGCCGGCGGGTTCATGCCGTTGGTGTCGGGCAGGCCGTTGGGGCTGCCCTGGCCCTGCGCAAGCGCGGCGAGCGGCATGAGCGCGACGGTGGCGGCGAAGGCGAGTTTCCTGATCATGGCGAAGTCCTTTCGTGGATGGCGCCGGATGTCCGGCTTTTGGCTATCCCTGCCCACCCAACGAATGCTTCGCGCCAATGTTCCAGAGATCGATCCGATCAATCCTCGCGTCGCAACCGCCGTGGCTGCCTCAGGCCTCCGCAGGCCGCAGCCGCGCCGTGACCTCGATCTCGACCTTCATCTCCGGCTTGAGCAGTCCGAGCACGACATAGATGCCGGCGGCGGGACGGATATCGCCGAAAACCTCGCCGCAGACGGCGAGCACCGGCTCGCAATAGCTGCGATCCGTCACGAAATATTGCGCCCGCACCACCTGCGAAAGCGAGGATCCGGCCTCGGCCAGCACGGCGTCGAGGGTCGTGAAGATGTTGCGCGCCTGCGCGGCCGCATCCCCGGGCAGGGTCATGGCGACGTAGTCGTAGCCGGTCGTGCCCGAGACGAAGACGAGATCGCCGTCGATCACGGCGCGGGAGTAGCCGAAGGCGGTCTCGAAAGGCGAGCCGGTGGAGATCAGGCGGCGGTTGGGGTTCGCCACGTCACACCCGCCCGCCCTTCAGCGCCCGCAGCACCTTCTCGCCCGGCCGCCCGGTCTGGGCCATGCCGAGCTTGGCCTCGATCTGCTTGATCGCGGCCCGCGTCAGCGCGCCGACCGCCCCGTCCGGCTCGCCGACGTCGAAGCCGCGCGCGATCAGCAGGCGCTGGAGCTCGCGGCGCTGCTCGCGCGAGAGCGGCAGGTCGTCGGTCGGCCATTGTCCCTGCACGCCCGGCCGCCCGCGCAGCCGGTCGGAGAGGAGCGAGATCGCCAGCGCATAGGAGTCCGCGCCGTTGTAGCTGTAGGCGGCGTCGTAGTTCTTGAAGACGAGGAAGGCCGGGCCCTCGCGCCCGGCCGGCATCAGCAGGCCGGCATTGCCGGAGCCGGTGAGTTCCGAGCCGTCGAATTTGACGATGCCGCGCGCGGCCCAGAACGAGACCGGCTGCTTCGGGTTTCGCCCGGTCGGGCCGGAATAGCCGTCCGGCACGCGGACCTCGTAGCCCCAGCCCGCGCCCGTGACCCAGCCGGCCTTGTCCATGAAATTGGCGGTCGAATGCAGCGCGTCGGGGATCGAGTCGACGAGGTCGCGCCGGCCGTCGCCGTCGCCGTCGACGGCGAGGCGGAGATAGGTCGAGGGGATGAACTGGGTGTGTCCGAAGGCCCCGGCCCAAGAGCCGAAGAGCCGGTCGGCGCGGACATCGCCGCGCTGGATGATCTGCAGCGTCGCCAGCAGCTCGCCCTTGAAGAAGGCGTTCCGGCGCGGCGCCAGGCAGGCTCCCGTCGAGAGCGCCTGGACCAGCGGCATCTTGCCGCGCGCCTTGCCGAAATCGCTCTCGACGCCCCAGACCGCGGCGATGGTGTAGCGATCGACGCCGAAGCGGCTCTCGGCGGCGGCAAGCGTCGCGGCATGCTGGCGCATCATCGCGCGGCCTTCCGCGACCTTCTCCTCGTCGACCAGCGTGCCGAGATAGTCCCAGATCGGGGTCTTGAACTCGGGCTGGTTGTTCATCGCCTCGATCACCTTCATGTCGGGCGTGACGCCGGCCATGGCGCGGTCGAAGGTGGCGCCCGAGACGCCCTTGGCGGCTGCGGCCGAGCGCAGGCCCGCGACGCAGGAGTCGAAATCGGCCCGCGCGCCGGTCGCGGCGAGGAGGACGAGTGGCAGGGCGAGGAGGGTTGCGCGCATGGGACCACCGAATCATCTGACTGGCGCGATTCTGGGGCGTGCCGGTTAACGGAGGTTAACCCTCCCGGAGATGCAGCGCGGGCGGGCGAATCCGTCTAGGAGGAGCCGGCCTCCCGTCTGGAACAATGCCCATGTCGCCAACCGCCGTCGAGACCCTCGGCTTCGTCGCCGCCGCCCTGACCAGCCTGTGCTGGCTGCCTCAGGCCTGGCGGACGATCCGCACCCGCGACACCCGGGCGATCTCGTTGTGGACGCAGTCCCTCTTTGCCGTCGGCACCGCGCTCTGGCTGAGCTACGGCCTGCAGATCGGCTCCTGGCCCGTCATCATGGCCAATGGCCTGACGCTGGTGCTCGTCCTGCTGATCGTGACGATGAAACTGCGCTTCGGCTGAGCGCTATCGGGAACGGATGCGCCCGGCTAGGGTTCCCCGACGTCCCGCACTTCGGAACCGCCCGCACATGCCCGCCATGACGACGGCCCATCTGATGCCGATCCTGATGCTGATCGGCTCCAACCTCTTCATGACCTTCGCCTGGTACGGTCATCTCTCCTACAGGAGCACGGCGATCTGGCTCGCCGTGCTCGCAAGCTGGATGATCGCGCTGCCGGAATACATGCTCGCCGTGCCGGCCAACCGCATCGGCTCGGCGGTCTATTCGGCGGCCGAGCTGAAGACCATGCAGGAGGTGATCACGCTCACCGTCTTCGCGCTGTTCTCGGTGTTCTGGCTGAAAGAGTCATTGACCTGGCAGCATGGCGTCGGTTTTTCGCTGATCGCGGCCGGGGCTTTCTTCATCTTCCAGGCCAGGGCATGAGCGACGTCGGTATACCGCATTCCGGTAGCGAGGCGGTCGAGGCCTATCTGGCGGAAGGATACGACAGCGTCGTCGGCATGTCGTCACGCTTCGCGGCCGCGATCTGCGCGCGCCTGCTGCGGCTGCAGACGGAGGAGGGCGTGGCGGGCCCGGTCGCCGAGATCGGCGCCTTCGAGGGCCGTTTCTTCATCGCGCTCGCGCATGCGCTGGAGCCAGGCGAGATCGCGCTCGGCATCGACATCTTCTCCTGGCCGAACCCCGGGTGAAGGACCGCTTCGAGGCCAATTGCTTCCGCCACGGCATCGACCCGTCGCGCCGGGTCACGGTCAAGGGCGACAGCGGCGCGATGTGGCCGGCCGATTTGATCGGCCATGCCGGCGGGGAGGCGCTGCGCTTCGTCCATATCGACGGCGAGCATTCGCGCGCCGCGCTCGCCAAGGATCTCGCGCTCGCCACCGCCTGCCTGAAGGACGGCGGGCTGATCGTGCTCGACGACATGCTCCACCCCGGATATCCGACGCTGATGGTCGCGGTGCAGGCCTATCTCGACGCCAATCCAGAGATCGTGCCGCTGTGCGTGATCGACCGCGACACCATCGTCGGCGCGACCAAGTTCGTGCTCTGCCAGACGAGCTGGTTCGAGCGCTACCAGACGCGGATGCTCGACATCTTCGCCGATTTCATCTGGCCGCTCGGCGCCGATTTCGAACCGCATTGGTGCCTGGTTCTGTCGCAGGACACGTGGCTGGCTGACATCGTTTGAAGCAACCTCCCAATGGGTCGCTATCGCGTGCCGAGACTGGACCGTATCCGAGTCATGACGGCTGCCAGAGGTTCGGCGGCGAGCCGCCCTAAAAGCTCCGCATGGCGAGCCTCGATCGTCGCCAGCTTGCTTGGCCTGATCATGGATGGAGCGGGGAGGCCCGTCTCGCGGTAGCCGGGACCAAGCTGGATGTCGTCCGGCCAGCTTCGGTTTTCCGCGCTCGTGATCATGGCGACCCAGAGCAATGCCGCATTCTCGCCGACGCCACCGGCCGAAACCACAAGCGCAGGCCGGCTCTGCCTTGCCGAGCGATCGGTATAGGGGAAAGGCACCCGAACGACGTCGCCCTGGCTAAAGCCTGGCATAGGCTTTGCGGTCCGCGTCGCTGTTCCATTCGTCGAATGTCGCGAAAGGATCATCCACAATGCCGTGGCTGGCCTTGCGAATGATCACATGGTCGTCCGCGATCACATAGGCGATCTCGTCGCCATCCTTCAGGCGAAGGGCGTTCCGCACCGGCTGCGGTATCGTCGTCTGGGCCTTGCTGGTCAGCTTGCTCGTGATCATGGCGTCCTCACATTGTCAATGTAAGGAAATTCCTTGCAAAAAGCAATTACGCTTGCTCACCTCGGGATCGGCAGGTTCGAGCCGAAATAGCCCATCGGCCCGGCGTTCAACTCCTGCCATGTCGGCGGATCGCCGGCGATGACCAAAGCCCACCAGGCGCGGTATTGCGTCCGGGGGTCCTTGGCGAGCGCGATGCCGAAGCGGGTCGCCTCCGCCATGCGCAGATTGGCGTCGTGGCCGGCCGAGGCCTTCCAGCCGGCGAAGGCTTCCTCGGTCGAATAATAGCCCGCGCCGAGATTCTCGGCCGCGCGGGCCGCATCGAGCCCGGCCGCAAGGACGCGCGCCTGGAAGCTGCCGCCGGCGTCGTGCGACAGCGCGTTGGCGGCGACCATGGCGTCGGCCTGGCGCTGGGCCATCGCGGTCAGCGTCGGATCGAGCTTGACCGGACCGAGGCCGCGGCCGGAGCGGTAGGCGTTGAGGATGCGGCTGGCTGCCGCCGGATCGACCCGGACGGCGGCCAGCCGCTCGACGCCGCGCTGGTCCGGCGGTCCGGCGCGGCGCGGTTCGCCGGCGCAGGAGGCGAGCGCCAGCGCAAGGGCCGGCAGAGACAGGCTTCGGACAGGCATTCGCATCAGGCAACCTCGCTTGCGCCGGCAAGCGCCAAGAGGTCGCTGCCGCTCGCGCCGTCCTGCCGTGCAATCGCGGCAAGCCTGCGGCATGGGTCGCGCCGGGGGCGGTGCCGGCGCGATCCGGGATCAGGCGTCGAGAACGCGTCGGCCGAACAGCCAGTCCAGCGTCAGCATCACGATCAGCGAGAGGCCGACCAGCGGGAACAGGACGCCCCCGATCGCGAGCATGGCCACAAGGCCGCGGAGCACACGGCGGTCGGCGGGCGCGGGCGGCACGCCGAGTTTCCCCGAAGGCCGGCGCTTCCACCACATCACCGCGGCCGACACGGCCAGCGTCACGATGGCGAGGCAGGCGGCGAGCAGGACGAGCTGGTTGGCGAGGCCGTATTGCTGGCCGAGATGGACGTTGATGCCCCATTCGAGCCAGCGGCCGAGCGGGCCGTAGTCGCGATAGCTCATGTCGATCAGCGGCTTGCCGGAATACTGGTCGAGATGCACGACGCGCTGGCGGCTGAGGTCGTCGGGATAGACCGAAGCCGAGTAGACGCCGGTCGGGGTGCTCGGAATGGTGATCGCATAGCCGCGGTGCAGGCCGAGCTCGGCTACGATCGCGACCGCGCGGTCGAGTCCGATCGGCCCCGCGCCCGTTATGGCGGGAGACGATTCAGGCACTTTCGCCTGCTCCAGCGACCATGTCGTCGGGGCTGCATGGGCGAGGTGCTCGTCGGACATCGGCACCGCGACGCGCACCCCGGCCGGATAGCCGAAATTGCTGCCATTGGCCCATTCGTTGACCTTCGCGCCCCAGACGCCGGACCAGGGCATGCCGGTGATGGCGAGGAAGACGATGACGCCGCCGACGAAGAGCCCGGTGACGGCGTGGAGATCGCGCCAGAAGACGCGCCTTGCCGGTGTGCCGCGCAAGGTCACGACGCCGCCGTTCTGACGTCTCGGCCACCACAGATAGACGCCCGTGGCGACCAGCAGGATCGCCCAGCCGCCCGCGATCTCGATCGCGGCGCGTGCGACCGGCCCGAAATAGCGCAGGCTGTGGAGATAGCGGATCGTCCACATCACCGTGCCGCGATCGGGCAGAGCGCCCAGCACCTTGCCGTTGCCGGGATCGACATAGACGGCGAGCCGGCCGACCGACGTCGCGACCGTGATCTCCGCGGAGGCGGTCGGCGTGGCGGGATCGGTGAACTTGACCGCCGTCCCGGGATAGGCCGCAAGCGCTGCCGCGACCATCGCCGAGGGCGGGACGGGCGCGACGTCGGCGCGAGACGCGACCTGCTTGAGATCGGCATGGACGATGGCGTCGATCTCGTCGCGGAAGAGATAGAGCGCGCCGGTGAGGGCAAGGCTGATCAGGAAGGGCAGGACGAGCAGACCGGCATAGAAATGCCAGCGCCAGACGGCGCGGTAGAGATCGGTCGACGCGGCGGCCGCGCGCGCATCGCCGAGGGCGAGTTCGGACATGGGAGATCTCCGGATGAATCACGAGGATCGCGGCGCGGGGCCGTGACCGTTTCAGGCGATCAGGCGGAGAGGGAGGGTGGTGCGCGGGCCGCGGCCAGGAAGGCCTGCGCGTTCAGGATGAAGCGGCTGCGGCCGCCCGGGTAAGGGATCGGCGTCGCCGGCTCGTCAGGCGCGACGGCGGCGGACGCGACGGCAAGCGGCGCGGCCGGACCCGACGCCGAGAGTTGGCACAGGGCGAGGCAGTCGGCCGAATGGCTCGACTGTCCCGCCGGTTCCTGGGCGTCATACGGCGAGTTTCCGGGCTGGCTCAGGCAGAGGACGGTGTCGAGTCTGCCGGCCGGTTCCGCCGCCCGGGCCTTCAGCGCCGAGCCGAGGATCGCCTGGGCGACGAGCGCGACCACAAGCAGCACGGCGGCGAGCACCGATGCCGTCCCGTCGCGCCGAAATTGTCCCTGCGGCCTCATGGTTCCGCCATCGCAGAATCCGGTGGCCTTGTCACGATGGATTGCCGTCTCGAATGCCCGGAGGGCGGGCTGATGTCAGCCGGGTTCAGCCGCGCCCGCCGGCGATGGCGAGGCACAACGCGTCGCGGAATAGCCCTCCGGCGCGACCTGCCCGGCCTGAACCGCGAACACCGCATCGACGCGCGTGGCCGGGCCGGAGGTCTCCTGGATCGCCAGCGCCGAACTCGCGGCGTTGTCGACGCGGATGCCGGCAAAGCCTTCCGCCGCCATCGGGGCGGCGAGGTTCTTCAGGACGACGGGCGGCGTGCGGTCGCCGATCGGGTCGCAGGGGAATGCCGTCGACCGAGATCGCCGGCGCAGGCGAATCGCGCCTGAGCCCGCCAGAGGCCGAGCAGCGGGGCTGCGGGAACAGGAAACCGCGCGTCATCGTCATCCCGAACATCGATTTCCCTGCCGAAAAGACGGGCATGTCCAAGCCGCAGGTTGCGATCCGGACAATCCCTGTTGCCGCGCGCGACCACCCGATGGTTCCGCAACCTTGACTTTCGCCATGTTTCCCGGCTTTAACCCGCCATCCGTTTCGCCGACATCGTCGAGACCGCATCCGCCGACCGGGCCGCTCGAGGAGCATCACGAGCCTGGAGGTCAACGTCCGACAGCGCGTCCGCGCCCTCGGGCGCGAAACCGTTTGGCGATGAGGGCTCCTCGTTTCGGTTCGTTGAGGCACAGCATGTTCGGCACTCTGAGCGACAGGCTATCAGGCATCCTCTCGGGGCTGACCCGCAGGGGTTCGCTGACCGAGGAGGACGTCAACGCCGCGTTGCGCGAGGTGCGCAAGGCGCTGCTCGAGGCCGACGTCGCGCTCGAAGTGGTGCGCTCCTTCACCGACAAGGTGCGTGAGCGCGCCGTCGGCGCCGAGGTGCTGAAGTCGGTCACGCCCGGCCAGCAGGTCATCAAGATCGTCAACGACGCGCTGATCGACATGCTCGGCGGCGATGGCGAGAGCATCACGCTCGACGCCGTGCCGCCGGTGCCGATCCTGATGGTCGGCCTGCAGGGCTCGGGCAAGACGACCTCGACCGCCAAGATCGCCAAGCGGCTGACGGACCGGAACAGGAGACGAGTCCTGATGGCCTCGCTCGACACGCGCCGCCCGGCCGCGATGGAGCAGCTCGCCATCCTCGGCCAGCAGGTCGGCGTGCAGACGCTGCCGATCGTCGCCGGCCAGAGCGCCGTGCAGATCGCAAGGCGCGCGATCGAGGCCGGCCGCCTCGGCGGCTACGACGTCGTCATGCTCGACACCGCCGGCCGCGTCACGCTCGACGATACGCTGATGGCCGAGGTCGCCGAGGTGAAGGCCGCGACGAACCCGCACGAGGTGCTGCTCGTCGCCGACGCGCTGACCGGCCAGGACGCGGTCAACACCGCTCGCGCCTTCGACGCCCGCGTCGGCCTGACGGGCATCGTGCTGACCCGGATGGACGGCGATTCGCGCGGCGGCGCCGCGCTTTCGATGCGCGCCGTCACCGGCAAGCCGATCAAGCTCGTCGGCACCGGCGAGAAGGCCGACGCGCTCGAGGATTTCCACCCCTCGCGCGTCGCCAACCGCATTCTGGGCATGGGCGACATCGTCTCCCTCGTCGAAAAGGCCGCCGAGACGGTCGACGCAGACAAGGCCCAGGCGCTGGCGCAGCGCCTCGCCAAGGGCAATTTCGACCTGTCCGACCTTAGGACGCAGCTCCAGCAGATGGAGAAGATGGGCGGCCTCGGCGGCGTCATGGGCATGATGCCCGGCATGGCGCAGATGAAGGGCGCGGTCGCCAATTCCGGCATGAACGACAACGTCATCAAGCGCCAGATCGCGATCATCGGCTCGATGACGGCGGCCGAGCGCAAGAACCCGGACCTGCTCAAGAACAGCCGCAAGAAGCGCATCGCGGCGGGCTCCGGCACCTCGCCAGAGGCGATCAACAAGCTGCTCAAGATGCATCGCCAGATGGCCGACATGATGAAGGCGATGGCGCGCCAGAAGGGCGGCATGCTCGGCAAGCTCGGCCAGATGTTCGGCATCGGCGGCGGAATGGGCGGCCTGCCGGCGGGCTTCGATCCGTCCAGGATGGACCCTGCCCAACTCGCCGAACTGCAAAAGCAGATGGGGGGCGCGGGCGGCGGCATGCCGCAACTGCCTCCTGGCGGACTTAAGGGCCTCGGCGGCGGCCTGCCGGGCCTGCCCAAGGGCGTGACGCCGCCCGCCGGCATGATGCCGAAGCTGCCAGGCCTGGGTGGCCTTCCGGGCCTCGGAGGCTCCAATCCTTTCGGAGGGAAGAAGAAATGACCAAACCCACCGAGATGCGCGTCGGCATGTTCGACGTGTTCAAGCAGGTCAAGGCGCGCCTCGACGACGCCAACCTGTCCTACGAGACCTCATCCTACCGGGACGACGCCTTCTCCTTCTTCGTGCATGCGCCCGGGGAATACTGGGAGATCGACGTTCTCGAGGACGGCTCCATCGATCTGGAGATCTTCACCTCGACCGGCATGAAGGACGACCCTTGGGCCGCGATCGATCAATTGGTCGACGACAACAAACCCTGACTTCCCTCTCAACCACGCAACACTGCTCAAAACCAGACTGCCAAACCAAGGAAGAACCAAACATGTCCCTCAAGATCCGCCTGACCCGCGGCGGCGCCAAGAAGCGCCCCTATTACCGCATCGTCGTCGCCGACGCCCGCTCGCCGCGCGACGGCCGCTTCATCGAGAAGATCGGTTCCTACGACCCGATGAAGGCCAAGGACTCGCCCGAGCGCGTCGTGCTCGATCTCGAGAAGGCCAAGGACTGGCTCGCCAAGGGCGCCCAGCCGACCGACCGCGTGCTGCGCTTCCTCGATGCCGCCGGCCTCGCCAAGCGCCCGGTCCGCAACAACCCGAACAAGGGCGTTCCCGGCGACAAGGCCAAGGAGCGCGCCGAGAAGAACGCCGCCAAGAGCGCCGCCCCGGCCGAAAAAGCCGCCGAGGCGTGAGCGTGACGGGGCGCGCCTTTTCTCCCTCCCCCCGTTTGCGGTGGGGAGGGCCGGGGTGGGGGGGAGAGTCGCCAAGACGATCCTTCTCGTCCCTTTCTGCACGCCCCCCCATCCCCAGCCCTTCCCCACCGCAAGCGGGGGGAAGGGGACTTTGACCGGCAAACTCCCCGAGAACGTCGCCTATTTCGCCCGGGCGCTGCGGATCGCCGGCGTTCCGGTCGGGCCCGGCGCCGTGGTCGAGGCGGTCGAGGCGCTGGCCGACGGCGCGCTCGGCGCGCGCGAGGACGTCTACTGGGCGCTGCACGCGATCTTCGTGAAGAAGCACGAGGACAGCGTCGTCTACGACCAGGCCTTCCGCCTGTTCTGGCGCCGGCGGGCGCTGATCGAGAAGCTGATGGCGCGGATGTCGCCGGTCTCGCCCGGCGCGGACTCGCGGCCGGACAAGGCCGAGGCCGGCGCGCTGCGCGTCGCCGAGGCCTTCGCGCCGCCCAAAGGCGAGGACGAGAGCCCGCCGGCGGAACTCACCGAGCTTTCGGCGCGCATGACGCTGTCGGACACCGAGACGCTGAAATCGCGCGACTTCGCCCAGATGAGCGCGCTCGAGATCGCCCGCGCCAGGCAGCTCATCGCGCGCTTGAGCCTGCCCGACGACACCGTGCCGACGCGGCGCTTCCAGCCGACCCATCGCGGGCTGAAAATCGACCCGCGCCGGACCTTCCGGCAGTCGCTGCGCGGGGGCGGGGCCTCGATCGAACTCGCCTTCCGCGAGCGGGCCGAAATCCATCCGCCGGTCGTGGCGCTGGTCGACATCTCGGGCTCGATGGCCGAGTACTCGCGCATCTTCCTGCATTTCCTCCATGCGATCGCCGCCAAGCGCCGGCGCGTTCACTCCTTCGTCTTCGGCACGCGGCTGACCAACATCACGCGGTCCTTGCGCGCCCGCGACCCCGACGAGGCGCTGGCGCTGGCCGGCCGCGCCGCGCCCGACTGGGAGGGCGGCACGCGCATCGCGACGGCGCTGCACGGCTTCAACCGCGTCTGGTCGCGGCGCGTGCTGTCGGGCGGGGCGGTGGTGCTGCTCTTCACCGACGGGCTGGAGCGCCACCTGGACGGGCAACTTGCCTTCGAGACGGACCGGCTGCGCCGCTCCTGCCGACAACTGGTCTGGCTCAACCCGCTGTTGCGCTTCGACGCCTTCGAGCCCCGCGCCAGCGGCATCCGCGCCATGCTGCCCCATGTCGATTCGTTTCGGCCGATCCACAACCTCGCCGCGATGGCCGATCTCTGCGCGGCGCTTTCGCCCGACGCGGACCGGAAGAGCGATCCGCGCCAGTGGCTGAAGCGGGCGGGATGAGGCATGATCTTCCGGTCAACCGAACGGACCTTCGCCCCATGATCTCCACCGACACCGACATCCTCGCCACCGCCGAAACCTGGGCGCGCGCCGGCCGCGGCGTGGCGCTCGCCACCGTGGTCGAAACCTGGGGCTCGGCGCCGCGCCCGGTCGGCTCGCATCTCGTCATCGACGCGGAGGGCAATTTCCAGGGCTCGGTCTCGGGCGGCTGCGTCGAGGGCGCGGTCGTCGAGGAGGCGGCCGAGGTCATCGGCGACGGCAAACCGAGAATGCTCGAATTCGGCGTGGCCGACGACACCGCCTGGAAGGTCGGCCTGTCCTGCGGCGGGCGCATCAGGGTCTATGTGGAAAAGGTGAACTGATGGCCTCCTGGGAGACGCTTGCCGCCTTCGCGACGCTGACGCTGCTCGTCGCCTATTTTCCCGGCCCCGCGCTGCTCTACACCGCAGCGCAGACCATCGCGCATGGCCGCAAGGCCGGGCTGATGGCGATGCTCGGCATCCATATCGGCTGCTATGTCCATGTCGCGGCGGCGGCCTTCGGCCTTTCGGCCGTGTTCAAGCATGTGCCGGAGCTCTATGTCGCGGTGAAGCTGCTCGGCGCGCTCTATCTGGTCTGGCTCGGCATCGGCATGATCCGCGCCAGGCTCGCCCAGGCGAACGCGCCTGTCGCGCCGCCCAAGACCGTGAAGCGGGCGCTGGTCGACAGCTTCATCGTCGAGATCCTGAACCCGAAGGTCGCGCTGTTCTTCATCGCGCTGCTGCCGCAATTCGTCGATCCGGCCGCCTCGCTGCCGGTCTGGGCACAGTTCCTGATCCTCGGCACCATCGTCAACTTCGCCTTCTCCTCGGCCGATCTCGTCGCCGTCATCGGCGCGTCGGTCGTGATGAGGACGATGAAGGCCAGCCGCGCCGGCTTCGCCTTCGGGCGCTGGCTCGGCGGCTCGCTGATGATCGGCCTCGGCGTCAAGCTCGCGACGGACAAGGGCTGATCCGGTGGACTTGCCCGTTCTCGCCGCCCTCAACGCCGAGCGCGCGGCGCGGCGCGCCGCCGTTCTGGTCACCGATGTCGGCAATGGCGCGCAACGGCTGGTGAAGGCCGGCGAGATTGCCGCCGACCCGCTGGCCCCTCTGCTGGAGGAGCAGTTGCGCATGGGCAAGAGCGCGCTGGTGGAGGCCGGCGGCGCCTCCTGCTTCCTGACCGTGCAGGCGCCGCATCCGCGCGTCGTCGTCACCGGCGCGGTGCATATCTCGCAGGCCATGGCGCCGATGGCGAAACTGCTCGATCTCGACCTCGTCATCATCGATCCGCGCACCGCCTTCGCCACGAGGGAACGCTTCCCGGATGTGACGCTGCTGACGGAGTGGCCGGACGCGGCGCTGGCAAACCTCGGTCTCGACGCCTATACCGCCTTCGTCGCGCTGACGCATGACCCCAAGGTCGACGATCCGGGGCTAGAGGCGGCCTTGCGCTCGGAGTGCTTCTATGTCGGTGCGCTCGGCAGCCGGAAGACGCATGCGAAGCGCGTCGAGCGGCTGGCCGCCGCCGGCTTCGACGAGGCCGCCATCGCTCGAATCCACGCCCCGATCGGACTCGACATCGGCGCGGTCTCGCCGGCCGAGATCGCGCTGGCGATCCTGGGCGAGATCGTCGCGGCCTTGCGCGGTCCGCGCCGGCCGACGGCATGACCGTGCCGCGATGAAGTTCGGCCCCGTTGCGATCGCCGAGGCCGAAGGCTGCGTCGCCGCGCACAGCGTGCGCGCCGGCGACCTCGTCATCCGCAAGGGCGCGACCGTCACGGCCGCCGATGTCGCAAGGCTGAGCGCGGCGGGCGTCAGGGAACTCGTCGCGGTGCGGTTCGAGCCGGGCGATATCGACGAGAACGCGGCCGCGACCCGGCTGGCGGCGGCGCTGGCCGGGCAGGGCGTCACGGTCGAGAAGGCCTTCACCGGCCGGGTCAACCTGTTCGCCGAAGCCGCCGGCGTGCTGACGCTGGACGTGGCCGCGATCGATACGCTCAACCGGATCGACGAGGCGATAACGGTCGCGACTCTGCCGACGCTGAAGGCCGTCGTGGCCGGCGAGATGGTCGGCACCGTCAAGATCATTCCCTATGGCCTGCCGGAAGCGCTGCTCGGGGAGGCGCTGGCGGCGCTGGCCGGCGCGGCGCCGGTCTCGGTCGCGGCCTATCGGCCGCTCTCCGTCGGCGTGATCTCGACCCTGCTGCCCGGCCTGAAGGCGTCCGTCGTCGACAAGACCTTGCGCGTCATGGCCGAGCGGCTGTCGCCCGCCGGGGCCGGGCTTTGCGCCGATGAGCGCGTGCCGCATGTGGTCGAGCCGCTGGCCAGGTCGATCGCGGCCCTGGCCGCCGGCCCGCCCGACATCGTCGTGGTCTTCGGAGCGTCAGCCATCACCGACCGGCGCGACGTGATTCCGCAGGCGTTGCTGGAGGCCGGAGGGCGGATCGAGCATCTCGGCATGCCGGTCGATCCCGGCAACCTGCTGCTGATCGGCGAGCTTGCCGGCAAGCCTGTGATCGGCGCGCCCGGCTGCGCGCGCTCGCCCAGGGAGAACGGTTTCGACTGGGTGCTCCAGCGCTGCCTCGCCGGCATTCCCGTCACGCGTTCCGACATTCAGGCGATGGGCGTCGGCGGCCTCCTGATGGAAATCGTCTCGCGGCCGCAGCCGCGCGCGCCCGAGCGGCTGGAGGCGGCGCCCGTCGCCGGGCTCGTGCTGGCGGCCGGGCGTTCGACCCGGATGGGGCCGGCGAACAAGCTGCTCCAGCCGGTGCGCGGCAAGCCGATGGTTCGTCACGCCGTCGAGGCGCAGCTCGCCTCGAAGACCGCGCCGGTGATCGTCGTGACGGGACATCAGCGCGCCGAGGTCGAGGCGGCTCTGGCGGGGCTCGACGTCAGCTTCGCGCATAATCCCGATTTCGCCTCCGGCCTCGCAAGCTCGGTCAAGGCCGGGCTCGCGGCGCTGCCGGCGATGGCTCCGGGCGCCGTCGTGTCGCTCGGCGACATGCCGAACGTGACGGCGGCCGCGATCGACCGGCTGGCGCAGGTCTTCGCGGCGCAGCGCGAGGCGCTCGCGGTGGTCCCGACGCTGTTCGGGCAGCGCGGCAATCCGGTCCTGCTGGCGCGGGGGCTGTTCGCGGCGGTCGCCGGCCTGACCGGCGATCAGGGCGCGCGCCGGCTGCTCGACGAGGCGGGCGACGCCGTGATCGAGGTGGCGCTGGACGATCCTGCCATCGCGCTCGATGTCGATACGCCGGAGGCGTTGAAGGCGCTGACGGGACTGCGTTGAATTAGCCAGAGGATGGTCTAATTTGAGGGCATCGCGAAGTTCAAGGAGGCGTCGATGGACGTGCCTGTTAGCGAAGCAAAGGCACAATTGACCGATCTTGTCCGCCGGGCGGAAGCTGGCGAGGAGGTGGTTTTGACACGGCATGGCCAGCCTGCGGTGAAGCTGGTTCCTGTCCAGCCTATGCCGACCCGGAAGAGCGGTTTCGCCTGATCGCCGAGATTCAGGCATCGGCGCGCGGCAAGGTTTTGCCAGGGCCGTGCGCCGCCCGGAGTCAGGATTTCCTTTATGACGAGGATGGACTGCCGGCGTGATCGCCGTCGATACGTCGGCCTTGATGGCGATCATCCTGGAGGAGCCGGAGGCTGACGCCTGCGGTTTTGCTCTGGCGAATGCGACTGCGCTGATCATTTCATCGGGCACGTTGACTGATGCGTTGATCGTGGCGGGCAGGCGCGACCTCCGTGAACAGATGGATCGTATCGTCACCAACTCCGGTTTCAAGGTCATACCCGTGGGCATGGACGAAGCGCGACAGGCTGCTGCGGCCCTTCGGATGTTCGGCCGGGGCGCCCATCCGGCGAAACTCAATTTTGGCGATTGTTTTTCTTACGCCGTTGCGAAGAGATTCGGTTGTCCATTGCTCTTCATCGGCAATGATTTCAGCAAGACCGACATCGAACCGGCGATCAAGCCCTGACGAGTCACGTCTTCGCCTCCCTCCGGCATCGTTCCGAGCAATACCTCACCTCGTCCCAGACCCGCTCCCATCTCTTGCGCCAGGCGAAGGGGCGACCGCGGGCGAGGCAGGTCTTCCGCGGCGGATCGCCCTTGCGCACCATCTTCGCCATCGCAAGCCTCGCCCTTCGCCGTTGCCGCCCTAGCTTCGTGGTCACGGGCGCATGCCCGGAGAGAGGGGCGAAAAGGCGGGTGTGAATGGCCGGGACGATCCTGATCTATGGCGGCAGCGGCGGCATCGGGTCGGCGACCGGGCGGGCGCTGAAGGCGAGGGGCCACGGGCTGCATCTCGTCGGCCGCGACGCCGGCAAGCTCGAAGCCGTGGCCGAGGAGCTGGGCGCCGGCTTCACGCTCGGCGACGTCGCGAACGATGCGGTCTTCGTCGAAGCGAGCGAGGCGGCGGCGGCCGGCGGCGGGCTGGCGGGTCTCGTCTACGCCGTCGGCACGATCAACCTGAAGCCGGTCGCCCGGCTGAGCGATGCGGATTTCCTTAAGGATTTCAGCCTCAACGCGCTCGGCGCCGCCAAGGCGATTCAAGCGGCGCTGCCGGCTTTGAAGCAGGCCGAGGCGACGGCGGGCGTCGTGCTGTTCTCGACCGTCGCCGTGGCGCAGGGCTTCGCGGCCCATGCCTCCGTCGCCATGGCCAAGGGCGCGGTCGAGGGTCTGACGCTGGCGCTCGCGGCCGAGCTTGCGCCGAAGATCAGGGTCAACTGCATCGCGCCCTCCCTGACGAAGACTCCGCTCGCCGGGGCGCTGACCGGCAACGAGGCGATGGCGAAGGCGATCGCGGAGCTTCACCCGCTGCAGCGGCTGGGCGACGCGGAGGACATCGCGCCGCTGGCGGCGCTGCTGGTCTCGGCCGAGGCGTCCTGGATCACCGGCCAGATCGTCGGCGTCGATGGCGGCCGCTCCTCGCTGCGCATCAAGGGCTGATGGGCGCGCTGCGCTTCATCCTCGGCGACCAGCTCAGCCGCTCGATCTCGTCGCTCGCCGACCTCGACATGGCCCGCGACACGGTGCTGATGGTCGAGGTCGCGGAGGAGACCTCCTATGTCGGCCACCACAAGCAGAAGATCGCGCTGATCCTCTCGGCGATGCGCCATTTCGCGCAGGCGCTGCGGGAAGAGGGCGTTCGGGTGGACTATGTCGCGTTGGAAGATCGGGGCAATACCGGCTCCCTGGGTGGCGAGCTGAGGCGCGCGATCGCGCGGCACGGGCCGGACGCGGTGATCATGACCGAGCCCGGCGAATGGCGCGTCTTCGAGATGATGCAGGACTGGCGCGAGGAGCTGGCCGCGCCGTTCCACATCTTCCCGGATGCCCGGTTCGTCTGCTCGCGCACCGAGTTCGCCGCCTGGGCGCATGGCCGCAGGAGCTACCGCATGGAGGTCTTCTATCGCGAGATGCGGCGGCGGACCGGGCTCTTGATGGATGGCGAGGAGCCGGAGGGCGGCCAGTGGAATTTCGACCGCGACAACCGCAAGGCGCTGCCACGCGACGTCGTGCCGCCCTCACGCGACGCGTTCGAGCCGGACGCGACGACGCGGGAGGTCCTGGCTCTCGTCGCGGCCCGCTTCCCGGAGAATTTCGGCGATCTCGAACCGTTCCGCTGGGCCGTGACGCGCGAGGGCGCGCTGGCCGCGCTCGACGGCTTCATCCGCGACGGCCTGCCGGGCTTCGGCGACTATCAGGACGCGATGAAGGCGGGCGAGCCATTCCTCTTCCACGGCCTGATCTCGCCCTATCTCAATTGCGGCCTGCTCGAGCCGCTCGAGGTCTGCCGGGCAGCCGAGGAGGCGTGGCGGGCCGGCAAGGCGCCGCTCAACGCGGTCGAAGGCTTCGTCCGCCAGATCATCGGCTGGCGCGAATATGTGCGCGGAATCTACTGGCGCGAGATGCCGGACTATGCCGCGACGAATGCGCTCTCGGCCGGCCGCAAGCTGCCCTGGTTCTACTGGAGCGGCGAGACGGAGATGAATTGCCTGCGGCAATGCGTCGACGACACGCGCCGGCATGCCTATGCCCACCATATCCAGAGGCTGATGGTGACGGGCAATTTCGCGCTGCTGGCGGGCATTGCCCCGGCCGAGATCGAGGAGTGGTATCTCGCCGTCTATGCCGATGCCTATGACTGGGTCGAGCTGCCCAACACCCATGGCATGGTGATGTGGGCCGATGGCGGGCTGCTCGGCTCGAAACCCTATGCGGCGTCCGGCGCCTATATCGACCGCATGTCGGATTACTGCGGCGCCTGCGCCTACGACGTAAAGCTCAAGGCCGGCGAGACCGCCTGTCCGTTCAACTATCTCTACTGGAATTTCCTGATCGGGAACGAGGCGAGGCTCGGGCGCAACCCGCGTCTGGCGATGCCCTATCGCACGCTGGCGAAGATGCCTCCCGCCCGTCGCGCCGAGATCGCGGCGGATGCGGCGCGCTTTCTGGACTCGGCCGCCATGAGTGCTAGCGCCGCCAGTGGACCCCGAGGGTGACATAGGCTGCGCCGGCCCGGTCGCTCGTCCTCTCCCAGCCGCCGGAGAGCCGCCAGCTCAGGCCGAGAAACCTGAAACCCGTCGCATGCAGGCCGAGCCGCAGCTTGTGATAGCCGGCCTGCCGATAGGCCTCGATCTCGGGGCCGAGATAGAGGCCGAGCGGGACGGCCCAGCCGCCGGCCAGCCGGCCCCAGAGCCGGCGGTCCATGGTCGAGGCGTAGGCGCCGGCCTGGACCATCGTCTCGCGCGTCGGCGTCGCCCAGAGGTCGCCCTGGAGGCGCGCGCCGAAGCGCGTCGTCACCGAAACGGCGCAGCCGCAGACGCGGATATCCTCCTCGTAGTCGGGGCCGGCATAGAGCGCCAGAAACGTGTCGCCGACGCGCCATTCATAGCCGAGCAGCGCCTGTGCCTCGGCCTTGTAGAGATTGCCGCGCGGGCGCGGGCCGTTGGGCGTCTCCTGTGCGCCGCCGAGCTTGATCAGGGTCCGGAAGCCGCCGCTGTCGAGACCGCCGGTCAGCGCCGTCTTCAGGCCGAAAGCTGCGAAGCGTTTGGCCGGGCCTCCTTCCAGCGAGGCGAAGAGCACGGTCGAGACCGGGTCGCGCTCGCCGAACTCGTCTTCGGCATGAGCTCGAGGCGCGGTCAGAAGGCACGCCAGGATGGCGAGCGGCACCGAGACAGCCTCTGCGCGACGCCACTTCACGCACGCTCCCGCGACACTGCGCCATTGGCGGCACGGCCATGGCGCACGCCCTGATTGCAGCAGCTTGGCGGGAGCGACGCAAGGCCCTGTTAACCATTCGGGAGCAGCCTCGGCACATCTGGCTAAGCTTTATCCTGTTGCGAAGAGGGAGAATGGCGATGGCATCGACGGATTTCATCCGGCAACTCGCAGGCTACGGACTGACGACGGCGACGATCCTCTACCGCATGCCCGACCATCCGAGCCTGCTCCAGACCTTCATCTGGCAGAAATACGATCTCGCTCCGCGCTTCCCCGAGCTGCATGACTTCCTCGACTTCTGGCGGCGCGAGCTCGACGGGCCACTGCACTCCGTCACCGTCGCGCATTCGCGCCTGATCCGTCCCGCCGAGATCCTCAATGTGAACGGCGTGCTCACATTGCATTGAATGCACGCTTTCCATGGAGCTTGTTGCCCGCGTCGCGCGCGGGCTGGGCCGCTGGTCCCGCCTCGACCCGGCCGACCCCAGTGTCGTCGCGATGGACGAGGAGGCCGCTTTCGACATCGACGACACTTTGGAGATTGTAGGAAGGCACCTTCGGCGCCCTCGCATAATCCATCGGTTGGCGTCCGGCTCGCCGAAGACCAGCGCCTTCTCTTCACGCTTTTCCAGTTCGATCCGACGTTTGGCCAAGCGGTCTCTTCGCCGCTGGAGCGCGGCAATGGCGCCCTGAAACGCTTCGCGATGAACGGGCTTGTCGCTGACCCCCTGTTCAACGTGCTCGTCGATCGTGTCCAGTCGCTCCAGATAGTAGCTGATCTCTCGTTCGGTGTGCACGAGGTCCCGCGCAAGCCGCTCCGCGCCTGCGATGTTCTTCGGGCTGGCAACGGCTCTCATCTTCGTGCCGTCGAGAGCGACCGTGTGCCCCCCGATCAGTCCATGCCTCCGACAAAACTGGACGAACGCGGCGCTTGCCGACAGGCGGCTAACGTTCGCTTTGTCGCGAAAGCCGCAGTTATCGAAGTGCATTCGCGAGCCGCATGAGCATCTCTGCTACAAGCGGGGCGTCCAGCGGCGCCGCCGCATCGACAAGGCGTTTTTCGACATCGGCAACGATTTCAGCGGCTGCCTCCAAGGCTTGATCTCCCGAGGGTGTCAACCCGGTCTTCTGAACGCGCCCATGTTCTGGATGAGGCGTACGTTTGATGAAACCGGACTTCTCGAGCGTGACGAGAATTGCCTGCATCGTCTGGGGCGTGATGAAGGCCTGGCGCGCCAGCGCGGCGTTCGAAGCTCCGGGTTCGACCTTCAAGTAGGTGAGCACCGCATATTGCGGCGTGGTCAGGCCGATCTGACGCAATTGCGCATCCATGCGCGTCCGGAGCGCTTGTTGGGCCTGTTTCAGCGCGAAGCCTATCGTCGCATAGGGGTCGTCCATCAGTAAACCCGCATTGACATATCAGGGTCCTTATATTATATCAGTGCCCTGATATTATCAAATCCGACAATAGAAGGAAACCCCGTCATGCCGCATCTGATCGGACCCGATTTCATTGGCATTCAAGTCGAGGACATTGAAGCCGCGCGCACCTTCTACACCGGCGTCGTCGGGCTTCAGCCCGCATCAATGAGCCCGCCAGGAGCGGTCGTGTTCGATACGAAGCCGATTCCGTTTGCCGTCCGCGCGCCTGTCATCGACCTGGAGGCGACCGATAAGCTGGGCTGGGGCATTGCCATCTGGTTCGGCTGCGACGACGCGGATTCACTGCACGACCATCTCGTCGGTCAAGGCGTCGAAATCGAGTTTGCTCCGAAGGATGGACCGTTCGGCCGATATTTCGCTTTCCGGGATCCGTTCGGCTACTCCATCACGGCTCATACGGTCGTGAAGTCCTGATTTGGCGACCAAGGAAAACGGCATGATAAATTCCAAACAGCCTCGGCTCTTTGTCACCGGCTCGACCGGCGCGCTTGGCCGCCTCGTGATCACGGAACTTCTCAAGAGAGTTCCGGCGAGCAACATCGTTGCGGGCGTCCGGTCGCTTGACCACGACGTCGCCACGCAGATCGCCGCGCAGGGCGTCGAACTCCGCATCGCCGACTATTCGCGGCCCGATACCCTTCTGGTGGCCTTCGCCGGCATCGACAGGTTGTTGCTGATCTCGTCGAGCATGGAGAGTGACCGCTTATCCCAGCACCAGAATGTCATTGAGGCCGCGAAGGCCAGAGGCATCGGCTTGTTAGCCTATACGAGCCTGCTTCATGCCGACACCTCATCCCTTGGTCTGGGCGGAGACCATCTGCGGACAGAGTCTCTCCTGAAAACATCTGGCCTTCCGGTCGTGCGGCTGCGGCATGGGTGGTACATGGAGAACCACATGGCGTCGGTGGCCCCGGCGCTTCTCCATGGAGCGGTGATCGGTAGTGCGGGCGAAGGGCGGTTCTCGACCGCCACCCGTGCTGACTTCGCCGAATCCGCAGCCGTCGTGCTCTCGACCGAAGGGCACGCGGGACGCATCTACGAGCTGGCGGGCGACCAAAGCTACAGCTTGGCCGAATTTGCCGACGCGATCGCCAGGTCCGCGGGCAAGCCCATCGTCTATAAGGATATGCCCGGCGCCGTCTTCAAGAACGCGCTGGTCGGCATGGGTCTCCCCGAGAGCCTGGCCGAACTTATCGCGGACTCCGATGTCGCCGCGTCCAAGGGGGCATTGGAAGACAACGGCCGCCAACTCAGCGCACTGATCGGCCGCCCGACGGCTGACTATCGTCAGGTGGTTGAACAGACGGTCCGTGGCCTCGCGCAGCTTCACCCAGCCGGCGCCTGAGGAATTGGATCGTGACATATTGGATGGGTGTCGCATCGGCGGAGCACGCGCGCAGGGGTCGTGACGGTGGTTTTGCCCAACTCGGGCATGGCAAGCATATCGCCGTGAAGTCTCTCAAGAAGGGCGACTGGATTGTTTATTATTCTCCGCGCGAGGGCATGGGTGAAGGCGCGACGGTGCAGGCGTTCACGACGATCGGCCGCGTCACCTCGGAAGCGCCGTACCGCTTCGAACAGGCGATGGACTTCAATCCGTACCGCGTCGATGTGGACTATCTGAAGGCTGCCAGGGCAGCTCCGATCAGACCGCTTCTCGGCGATCTGCGGCTAACGCGCGATCACGATGCCAATTGGGGCATCGTGATGCGTGGCCCGAAGCGGGTGCTTCACGAAGAGGACATGCGCCGAATCGCGGAGGCGATGGGCATTCTGGCCGCCTTCAACCGGCACCGGGCCTGACCGACGGGCCCAGGGTGGCCATTCCCGCATGCTGTCGCGAGGAATCATGCGATGGCAGGTTGCGGGTTGGATGGCATGCCGGTCGAATAACCGAGATTGGTCCGATTTTGTCGCGGATGATCTCGAGTCGTGGCGGACAGTTTTCGCACAGCCTGGGGGCAAGGCCTATGCGCTGCTGGTCGTGCTGCTCGGCCTGCCCAACTGCCTGCCGATGCCGCTGGCGTGCGGCCTCGTGCTGGCCTTCGTCGCCGCCCAGATGCTGGCCGGGCGAGCCACGCCCTGGCTGCCGCGGGCGCTGCTCTCCAAGAGCATCGGCCGGGCCGAACTCGCCAGGGCGGTCCAGCGCGCCTTGCCGGCGCGCCGGCTTCGCCTATGCGATCGTCAGCGGCGTGTCGGGATTGTTCTGAAAGCCTGTTCCGAAAAAGCGGGCGCCACTTTTCGATCGGAACATGCTCATCGATCTGGCGCGAAAGCGCGCTAGCGGCTCAGGCAGCCGCCAGGGCCGCCGCGAAAGGAGCGTCGAGCGTCAGCAGGGCGTCGATTTCTTCGGCCGGGACGCCTTTCGAGAACAGGAAACCCTGCAATTCGTGGCAGCCGATGGCCTGCAGGAAGCGGTGCTGCTCGGCGGTCTCGACGCCCTCGGCGCAGACGCGCAGGCCGAGCGCCCGGCCGAGATGCGCGATCGAATGCACCAGGATCGCGGATTCGCCGGTGGTTTCCATGTATTCGAGGAAAGAGCGGTCGATCTTGATCTTGTCGAAGGCGAAGCGGCGCAGATAGATCAGGCTCGAATAGCCGGTGCCGAAATCGTCGAGCGCCAGACCGACGCCGTGGCCGCGCAGGTCCATCATGGCGTTCTCGGCCGCATCCGCGTCCTCGACGACGACGCCCTCGGTCAGCTCCAGCTCCAGCCGGGCCGGGTCGAAGCCGGTCTCGTCGAGGATGCGGACGACGTTGGCGACGAAGTCCTTGTGGCGGAACTGGATCGGCGAGACGTTGACGGCGAGCCTGACGCCGTCCCAGCGCCTGGCCTCGGTGCAGGCGCGTCGCAGCACCCATTCGCTCAGCGGCACGATCAGTCCGCGCTCCTCGGCGATGCCGATGAACTCGGATGGCGGCACCAGGCCATGGATCGGATGCGGCCAGCGCACCAGCGCCTCGACGCCGACGATGGTCGAGCCGTCGATAGAGACCTGCGGCTGGTAGTGCAGCACGAGTTCGTCGGCGGCGATGGCGCGGCGCAGATCCTCCTCGACCATGCGCTTGACCTGCAGCGCGCGATTCATCCCCGCCTCGAAGAATGAGTAGCGGTTGCGGCCGTTGTTCTTCGATTCGTAAAGCGCGGTGTCGGCGAGCTTGAGCAGCGATTCGCGCTCGCTGCCGTCCTGCGGCGCCAGCGCGATCCCGATCGAGCAGCCGATCGTGGTCTCGACGCCCATGATCGAGAACGGTTGCGTCAACCCCTCCAGGATCCGCTCGCCCAGCGCCGCGCAGCCGGACGGATCGACCATGTTGGTCTGGATGATGCCGAACTCGTCGCCGCCGAGCCGCGCGACCGTGTCGCCGAGCCGCATCATGCCCGAGAGCCGCTCCGCCACCTGGCGGATCAGCTCGTCGCCGGCGGTATGGCCATAGGTGTCGTTGACCGCCTTGAAGCGGTCGAGATCGAGCAGCAGCACGGCGAGTTTGGCGCCGGTCCGGCCGAGCTGCGAAAGCTCCTGGTCGAGCCTGAGATCGAAGGTGCGCCGGTTCGGGAGGAGCGAGAGCTCGTCCTGGCCGGCGAGGCGCTGGATCTGGCGTTCGCGCAGGGCGATCTCGCGGGCCGCGCCGCGCAGGCGCTGCATGACGTAGGCGAAGATGCCGCAGAACAGCAGGCCGACCGCGATCAGCGCCCAGCGGAATTCATCCAGCATGGCGTCGCCCGGCCGTTCGGGCTTCCAGGCGAGCCAGGCCTTGACCGCGCCGTCCGGTCCCAGCACGGGCAGGCTCGACAGTTCGTCGGCCGGTTTCGTGCCGACGAGCCGAACATCGGCGACGCGGTAGCGCTCGGAGAGTTCGAACAGCATCGCGTTCGTCAGGCGGCGATAGCCGACGAGCTTGATCGGGCCGAAGCGCGCCGCGATCGTCGGGTTGGCGATCGTTTCCAGCTCGCGGACGAAGATCACCAGGGCCTCGTGGCCGTCGAAGACGACCGTGGCCGCCCCGTCCGGCAGCGCGCCCTCGACAGGCTTCGCCGGCGCGCGTGCCGGAGCCGGCGCGCCGGGGAGGCGATAGTGATAGCGCTTCAGCCCGTCATAGCCGGCCTGTCCGGCCGGCTGGCCGCCTTCGACGCCGGCGAAGACGCGGCCCGACGCGGACACGATATAGGCGCCGTCGAATTCAAGAAAGCGGCTGCTCAGGGCGACGAAGGCGTTCTGGAGCGCGACGAGCGGCATCGGCTGGCGCAGCGCCGCCTGCAATTCGCCCGTGGCCGTCAGATTGTCGAGCCTGAGCTGGCGCAGCCGCGTCTGGCTTTCGAAGGCCGCGCCGACACGGTCGCGCTGGCGCGTGGCTTCGAGGCGGTTGGCGTCGTTGGTGATCGCGACGACGATGGCCGCGGCCGCGCCGAGCGCGAGCAGGAAGGCGCAGCCGAGCGTGGCGAGCGTGCCCCTGAGCATCCGCGCGGAGGAATTCGCGTTGCCGAACTTCGCGGTCGCGGGCGAATGCATCAGACGTTCCAGAGGTCACCTGCAGGCAATCTCGCAGCGGAACGTTGACATCCCGTTGCGATGAAACCGACCACGGACGCAAAAATAGGCCTGCAAGCGAAGCCTCAACCGGAAGACGGTCCATAGGGCGGGCGCGGGATCGCCGTATGCGCCGCCCGCAGCGCCGCCGACCAGCGCTCGCGCAGGTCGTGAAAATAGGGCTCGCCGGCCTCGATGCGCCGGTTCAGCTCCGGCTCGTCGGCATCGCGGCGCAGCACCAGGAGGTCGATCGGCAGGCCGACGCCGAGATTGGAGCGCATGGTCGAGTCCATCGAGATCAGCCCGACCTTCAGCGCATCGTAGAGATGGGTCTTGTAGGTGACGGCGCGGTCGAGGATCGGCTTGCCGTATTTGTGCTCGCCGATCTGCAGGAAGGGCGCGTCCATGCCGCATTCGATGAAGTTGCCGGCGCCGTAGATCATGAACAGCCGCATCGTCTGGCCCTTGATCTGGCCGCCGAACAGCATCGAGACCTCGAACTTCACCCCGGCCTCGCGCAGGGCCGGTCCATCCAGTTCGCGCACGGTGCGGATCGCCCGGCCGACGAGTTGCGCCGCGCGGAACATCGTCGGCGCGTTGCGCAGCGTGTCCTGCTCGCCGGTCTCGGGATTGGGCATGCCCTCATGCAGCAGGCTGACGACCGATTGCGTCACGGAGAGGTTGCCCGCGGTCATCAGTCCGAAGGTGCGCTCGCCCGGCCAGGCGAAGACGTGCAGCTTGCGGAAGGTCGAGACGTCGTCGAGCCCGGCATTGGTGCGGGTGTCGGCGATCATCACCAGCCCGTCCTGGACGAGGATTCCGGCGCAATAGGTCACGGCTTCATGGTCCTCGTCTTGCAAAGATGGTTGCGGCGCCGCGTCCGGGTCACTGGTTGGACGTCCGGCCCTCGGCCTGGCGGGCGCTGACCAGCACCGCGAGGTTCTCGCCGTCGCCGCCCTTGCGCGCGCCGCGCACGGGTGCGGCGTCGGCGAAATCGAGCCCCGTCGCGACGCGGACATGGGTGTCGATCGGGCACAGGCCGTTGGCGCAGTCGAAGCCGATCCAGCCATAGTCGTCGAGATGAACCTCGGCCCAGGCATGGGCGCCGCTGGCATGGCGCAGGGCGTCGGTCTCGGCGACATAGCCCGAGATATAACGCGCCGGCAGGCCGAGATGGCGGGCGCAGGTCATGAAGACGTGGGCGACGTCCTGAGCGATGCCTTCGCGCGCCTGGAAGGCGGCCGCCGCGCCGACGCCCATGCGCCCGGCGGTGGCGTGGCAGGTCATCTCGGCGTGGAGCGCGTCCATCAGGGCATGCATCTTCGAGAGCTGGCTGACGCCGGCGGCCGTCGCCTCCTCGGCGAAGCCGCGCAGGGCCTCGTCCGGCGTCGTCAGCAGCGTGTCGCGGTGGAAGACCTCGGGCGGCACGCGCTCATGGCCGCCGCGCACGACGCCGGCGAGATCGGCGGTCTCGATCAGTCCGCCGACCTGGATGGCGAGGCTCGAGATCGGTCCGTCGGCGGAGAAGGTGTGGGTCAGGTTGCCGAACGGGTCCTGGCCGGCGCGGATGCGGCCGTCGATGGTCGGCTCGATGCGCCAGGCCATGACGTGCTGGCCGTCATGATCGCGCGGGGTCAGCCGCAGGATCTGCGTGATCTGCCGCGCCGGCTCGGCATAGGCGTAGGAGATCGAGTGTGAGATCCGGATCCGCATGTCGGTCGCTTGCGTCTCGGCAGTATCGCGGGTTGAGGGCGTTCAGCGGCTCTGTTTAGCGGCGCGCGCGGTTGGAAGCGAGCCGGCGACCCCGTGTTTCATCGCGGACACCGCCTCATTGCAGATACTGCTCGATGATCGTGCCGCCGAGCCGGTTGTTCTCGGTGATGAAGTCCGAGATGAACTCGTGCAGCCCGTGCTGGAAGATGTCGTCGATGCGGGTGTTCGAGAGATTGGCCAGCGTCTTGCGCGCCTGGCGCTGGGCCGGGCCCTGGCGGCCATAGGCGTCGCCGAGCGCATCGAGAAAGCGCGAGATGTTCTCGTAGCAGGCGGCGAGTGAGCGCGGCATGCGCCGGTTCAGGATCAGGAGGTCGGCGATCAGCAGCGGCTTCACCGCCTCGCGATAGACCCAGTGATAGGCGGTCAGCGCCGAGACCTCGCGCAGAACGGTCGTCCACTGGAAATAGTCGAGCGAGCCGCCGACCTGTTCGTTGGCCGGCAGCAGGACGTGGTATTTCACGTCGAGGATGCGGGCGGTGTTGTCGGCGCGCTCGACATAGACGCCGAGCCTGGAGAACCAGTAGCCGTCGTCGCGCAGCATGGTCCGATAGGCCGATCCGTCGAAGACGAGCGAGACGTTCTTCACCCAGTCGAGGAAGCGGGCGAACTCCTCGCGGTCCATGCGCTTCTTCTCGAAGCGCTGCAGCTCGAGCCAGGCGCCGTTGAGCGCGTCCCACATCTCCGAGGTCAGCGCGGTGCGCACCGCGCGGGCGTTCGAGCGGGCGAGCGCGAAGCAGTTGCGGATCGAGGAGGGGTTGTCCGGGTTGAAGGTCAGGAAGTCGCAGACATTGCGCTCGTTGGCCTCGCCATAGACCTTGGCGAAGGTGTCGTCGCAGCCGGCGGTCGAGACCGCGCTCTGCCATTCCGTGCCAGCGCCGCCATAGGAGGACGGCAGGTTGGAAAGGCGCATCGTCGCGTCGAGGATACGGGCGAGATATTCGGCCCGTTCGACGTAGCGGGAGACCCAGTAGAGGCTGTCGGCGGTGCGCGAGAGCATGGTCAGATCGGGCCTTCTGGCGACGAGGCGGGAGGCGTCTTGAGACTGTCCCGAGCGAAGGTTCGCAGCAAGCTCATGCATCGAGGACCCAGGTGTCCTTGGTGCCGCCGCCCTGACTCGAATTGACCACGAGCGAGCCCTCCTTGAGGGCGACGCGGGTCAGGCCGCCGGGCACGCAGGAGATGCCGTTCGCGCCGGAGAGCACATAGGGACGCAGGTCGACATGGCGCGGCGCGACGCCGGACGCCACGAAGGTCGGGCAGGTCGAGAGCGCCAATGTCGGCTGGGCGATGAAGCCTTCGGGACTGGCCTTCAGCTTCTTGCGGAAGGTCTCGATCTGCGCCTTGCTGGCGTGCGGACCGACCAGCATGCCGTAGCCGCCCGAGCCGTTGACCTCCTTGACGACGAGCTTGTCGAGATTGTCGAGAACATAGGAATTGGCCTCGCGCTCGCGGCAGCGCCAGGTCGGGACGTTCTTCAGGATCGGCTCCTCGCCGGTGAAGAACCTCACGATCTCGGGCATGTAGCTGTAGACCGCCTTGTCGTCGGCGACGCCGGTGCCGACCGCGTTCGCCAGCGTGACGTTGCCGGCCTTGTAGGCGCCGATGATGCCCGGCACGCCGAGCACCGAGTCGCCGCGGAAGACCAGCGGATCGATGAAGTCGTCGTCGATCCGGCGGTAGATCACGTCGACGCGCTTGGGCCCCTGCGTGGTCCGCATGTAGACGACGTCGTCCTTGACCAAGAGGTCCGAGCCCTCGACCAGCTCGACGCCGAGCTTGTCGGCCAGGAAGGAGTGCTCGTAGAAGGCCGAGTTGAACTGGCCGGGGGTCAGCAGGCAGATCGAGGGGTCGGACGGGGCGCTGCGCGGCGCGACCGAGCGCAGGGTCGCCAGCAATTCGTCGGGATAGTTGTCGACCGGGGCCACGCGATGGGTCGAGAACAGCTCCGGAAAGAGCCTGAGCATCACCTCGCGGTTCTCCATCATGTATGAGACGCCGGACGGGGTGCGGGCATTGTCCTCGAGCACGTAAAAGGTGTCGGCGTCGACCCTGACGACGTCGATGCCGGCGATATGGCAGTAGATGCCGTGCGGCACCTGGAAGTCGACCATCTCGAGCTGGTAGCAGGCGTTGCGATAGACGAGATCGGCCGGGATGATGCCGGCCTTCAGGCACTCCTTGGGTCCGTAGACATCGGCCAGGAACATGTTGAGCGCGGTGACGCGCTGGCGCAGGCCCTTTTCCAGCTTGGTCCATTCCGACTTGGTCAGGACGCGCGGGATGATGTCGAAGGGGATCAGACGCTCGGTCGATTCCTCGTCGCCATAGACCGCGAAGGTGATGCCGATGCGGCGGAAGAACAGCTCGGCCTGACTGCGCCTCAATGCCAGCGTCTCGGGCGGCGCCTCCTTCAGCCAGCGGTCGAGCGCTTCGTAGGCCGGCCGGAGCTCGGCGCCGCTGCCCAACATCTCATCGAACGCCGTCATGCCAGGCCGTTTCCCCGTTTGCGACAGCCTATGCCTATTCGCAAGCGTTCGGAAAGAGGCCTGTTGCCAAGCCCTTCGGCTGAGTCCGCCTCATTCCTCGGCAGCGCTCTCAGATCAGTCCAAGCCCCTTGAAGCTGGCATGCCCGTCGCGGCCGACGATGACGTGGTCGTGGATCGCGATGCCGAGGGGCTTCGCGATGTCAACGAGTTCGCGTGTCATCCTCACGTCGGCGGCCGAGGGGGTCGGGTCGCCCGATGGGTGGTTGTGGACGAGGATGATCGCCGTTGCGGAGAGTTCGAGCGCGCGCCGCATCACCTCGCGCGGATAGACCGGGGTGTGATCGACCGTGCCGGTCTGCTGCACCTCGTCGGCGATGACGGCGTTCTTCTTGTCGAGAAAGAGGATGCGGAACTGTTCGCGCTCCGCGAAGGCCATCGCCATGCGGCAGTAGTCGATCACCGCCGCCCATGACGACAGGACCGGCCGCTTGCCGACCGCGCCCCTGGCCATGCGCCGGAACGCCGCCTCGACCAGCTTGAGATCGAGCGCCACGCTCTCGCCGACGCCCCTGACCTCGGTCAGCCGGGCGAGCGGCGCCCCGAGCACCTCGGAAAAGGAGCCGAAATGCTGGATCATCGCCTTGGCCAGCGGCTTGACATCGCGCTGCGGGATCGAGCGGAAGAGCAGAAGCTCGAGCAGTTCGTAGTCGGGCAGGGCGTCGCCGCCGACCTCCTGGAAGCGCTGGCGCAGCCGGTCGCGATGGCCGTGATAGTGCGGCGCGGGCGTATCGGCAGAGGCTCCGGGCGCGGCCGTCCCGGAGGCGCCCTTGCCGGCGGGCGGGCTCATGCAGGCGTCTGCGGGCTGGCCGGCTTGAGCGGGTTGTCGCGCCCGGCGGGCGAGAGCGTGAAGACCTCGCAGCCTTGCTCGGTGACGCCGATCGTGTGCTCGAACTGGGCCGAGAGCGAGCGGTCGCGCGTCACGGCGGTCCAGCCGTCCGACAGCACCTTCACCCCGGCCTTGCCGAGATTGATCATCGGCTCGATCGTGAAGAGCATGCCGGCCTTCAGCTCCGCGCCTTCGCCGGGCGAGCCGTAATGCAGGATGTTGGGCGCGTCGTGGAAGACCTGCCCCAGGCCGTGGCCGCAGAAATCGCGCACCACGGAGCAGCGCTCGCTCTCCGCGTAGCGCTGGATGGCGAAGCCGATATCGCCGGTGGTGGCGCCGGCGCGCACCGCCGCGATGCCGCGAAGCAGGCTCTCATAGGTGATCTCGACCAGCCGCTCGGCCCTGCGCGAGATCTCGCCGACGCCGTACATCCGGCTCGAATCGCCGTGCCAGCCATCGACGATCAGCGTGTAGTCGATGTTGAGGACGTCGCCCTCGCGCAACGGCTTGTCGTCCGGGATGCCGTGGCAGACGACATGGTTGATCGAGGTGCAGATCGACTTGGTGTAGCCGCGATAGAACAGCGTCGCCGGATAGGCGCCGTTGTCCATGGCGAACTCGTAGGCCAGGTCGTCGAGACGCTGGGTCGTGACGCCGGGCCTGACGTGATCGCCCAGCATGTCGAGCCCGGCCGCGGTCAGCCGGCCAGCCTTGCGCATGGCGGCGAACGCCTCCGCGCCGTGGATCTTGATCGCGGGGTCGCGCTTGCGCGAGCGCCCGATCGTGTCGTCATAGGTCATCTGGCCCGGCCGCTCCTTGGCCGACCATATCTATTGGGTTTGGCGGGCGACGCAAGGCTGGGGGCTGTGCGGAACTGGCGCGCGCGGCGCGGGGCGTGTATCACGCGCGCCATGGCCATCACCGAACAGACCTCGCCGGAAGACCGGCCCTTCGGCGCGTTCGCGCCCAGGGGGACGCTCGCCCGACTCATCGCCTGGACCCGCGGCGCGCCCGATTCTTTCATGGGCCGCAAGTTCGCCTATGCGCTGCGCCGGCTCGGCCTGCGTTCGCTCGAAGGCCGGCCCGTCGACATCGAAGCGCTCGGCGCGAGGATGCGGCTCTATCCGGACGGCAATGTCTGCGAGAAGCGGGTGCTGTTCACGCCGCAATTCTTCGACCTGATCGAGCGCGACCTTTTGGCCGGGCGTCTCCGCGACGGCTTCCGCTTCATCGATATCGGCGCGAATATCGGGGCCTATTCGCTGTTCGTCGCGGCGAAGGCCGGGCCCGGCGCGCGCATCCTGGCGGTCGAGCCGCAGCCGGAGGTGTTCGCGCGTCTCGCCTTCAACATCGCCCAGAACCCGTTCGGCACGGTCAAGGCGATCGCGTGCGCGCTCGCCGACAAGCCGGGCGAGCTGACGCTGTTCCTCGACGCCGCCAATCGCGGCGAATCGAGCGTGCGCATCCTGCGCTCCAGCCTGGGCAGCACGGTCAGGGTTCCGGCGACGACGCTGCTCGCGCTGGTCGAGAGCGAGGGCTACGAGCGGCTCGACGCGATCAAGCTCGATGTCGAGGGGGCCGAGGACCTGATCCTCGAACCGTTCCTGCGCGACGCGCCGGAAGCGCTCTGGCCCGGTTTCGTCATCATCGAGGACTCGCGCGAGCGCTGGCAGATCGACCTGATCGCGCTGCTCGGCCAGAAAGGCTATGGCCTGATCGCGCAGACGCGGCTGAACCTCGTCTTCGAGCGCAAGAGCTGAGTGGAATCGGGGCGCCGGCCATGACCGCAAATGATGCAAACCGTTCCGCCGAGCCGGTCACCGCCGCGATCCTCGTGATCGGCGACGAGATCCTGTCGGGCCGGACCAAGGACAGGAACATCGGCTACATCGCCGAATACCTGACCAATATCGGCATCGACCTGCGCGAGGTCCGGATCGTACCCGATATCGAGGACGAGATCGTCGCCGCGCTGAACGCGCTGCGGGCCAAGGCGACCTACGTCTTCACCACCGGCGGCATCGGCCCGACCCATGACGACATCACGGCCGACGCGGTGGCGAAGGCCTTCGGCGTCGCGATCGACCACGATCCGCGCGCCATCGCCATGCTGTCCGAGCGCTTTCCGCCGGACCAGCTCAACGAGGCCAGGCTGCGCATGGCCCGGATTCCGGCAGGCGCCGGGCTCATCGCCAACTCGGTCTCGAAGGCGCCGGGCTTCGTCCTCGGCAACGTCCACGTCATGGCCGGCGTGCCCTCGATCATGCAGGCGATGCTCGACGTCGTCGCGCCGACGCTCAGGACCGGCGTGAGGATGCTGTCGGAGACGGTGCGCGCCGGGTTGAAGGAAGGCGACATCGGCACCGCGCTCGCCGCCATCGCCAAGGCCCATCCGGACACCTCGATCGGCTCCTATCCGTTCTGGTCGGAGACCGGGCCGGACACCAACATCGTGGTGCGCTCGCGCGATCCCGACAGGCTCGCGGAAGCGGCGGCGGCGGTCGGCGCGATGGTCGCGGCGGAGCGGGCGCGGCTGGCGGGTTGACGCGGCCCTGGGGATGACGCGGCCTCAGGCCTTGCCAGCGTCCGCGCGATAGGGTTTCGGAAGAAGGGCGGCCGCCGAGCTGTCGCGCCGGAGTCCGCAGCCATGGCCGAACCCTCATCCAACAAGGCCTTCCCGGTCTCCTGGGACCAGTTCCACCGCGATGCGCGCGCGCTCGCCTGGCGGCTGGCCGAGAAAGGGCCGTTCGAGGCGATCGTCTGCATCACGCGCGGCGGGCTGGTGCCGGCCGCGATCATCTGCCGCGAGCTCGGCCTGCGGCTGATCGAGACCGTCTGCGTCGCGAGCTATCACGACTACAAGAACCAGTCCGAGCTTCAGGTGCTGAAGGACGTCGCGCCCTCGATCAAGGCGATCGGCGACGGGCGGGGCAAGGGCGTCCTCGTCGTCGACGACCTGACCGACACCGGCAAGACCGCCCGCGTCGTCCGCGAGATGCTGCCCAACGCCCATTTCGCCACGGTCTACGCCAAGCCGGCCGGCGTGCCGACCGTCGACACCTTCGTCACCGAGGTGAGCCAGGACACCTGGATCTATTTCCCCTGGGACATGGGGCTGTCCTATGTCGAGCCGATCGCGCGCGACCACAAGGGCTGAGGGGGCGTCAGCCCGCCGCGCCGAAGGCCAGCACCATCCCCGCGACCGCGACCGCCATCCCCAACGCCTCCAGAACGGACGGCCATTCGCCGAGCAGCGCGATTCCGGAGAGCGCCGTGACGATCGGCACCAGCGGCAGGAAGAGCGCGGCGCGGCTGGCTCCCAGCGCCTCGACCGCGCGGGTATAGAGAAAGAGCGCGAGCGCTCCGACGAGCAGCCCCTGATAGACGGCCTGCAGCAGGATCGGCTGCCAGGCGACCGTGCCGAGACGGCCCGGCAGCAGCCACCAGACCAATGGCAGGAGCGGCAGCGACAGGATGAGCGTCGCCAGCGTGACCTCGACCGCGTCGGCCCGCCAGCGTCGCGCCAGAAGGCCGAAGACGGACCAGAGCAGCGCGATCAGGACGAAGAGCAGGTCGCCGATCCAGGCGTCGGCGCGGGTCGGCGCGCCCCGCAGCGCCTCCCAGGAAAACAGGCCGATGCCGAGCACGAGCAGGCCGAGCCCGGCGAGCCGCAGCGGACCGGCGCGTTCGCCGAGCCAGATCCAGGCGAGCAGGGCGGTGCAGATCGGGATCAGCCCCGGCGAGATCACCGAGGAGTGCAGCGCCGGCGCGAAATACGCGCCGCCGACCAGGATCATGCTGTAGCTCGGCCCGATGATCGCGGTCAGGATCAGCGCCCGCCGCCAGCCCAGCCGCCCGACGGGGAAAGGCTTCAGCCGCGCCAGCGCCAGCGGCAGCAGCGCGATGGCGGCGGTGGCGAAGCGCAGGATGGTGACGTCGCCGGCGGTGAGCCCGTCGAGCACCGACTGGCGCGAGATCACAGCCTGCACGCCCCAGATCAGCGCGGCCGCGAGCCCGCAGGCGATGCCGAGCCAGCGTCCTTCCGTGCGCGACGGGTCCGGCGACGGCGCGGGAGCGGCTGGCGGTTGCGGAGCGGCCGTGGTCACGATCTGGATGTCCGTCGGGAAATCGGCGAGACGAAAGCCTCGCCCGGTCTGCTATGGCGGCTGGAGATCGGGCCCAGCAAGCGCATGGCCGCCGCGCCGGCCCGAGCATCGCGCATGGCGGCCGCGGTTGGGGCAAGGCGGGGGTCCGGACATCAAGGTCCGAAACTTGCCTGCCGTGTCATGAATGGAGAGCCGGGTCGCGATGGATATCAGCACAGGATCGATGGAGCCGGAGGCGCTCGCCGCCGAACTGCGGGCGGCGATCGTCGCGGCTCAGGCCGACGCGCGGGAGGATCCCTTCGGCAACCCGGTGCTGAGCGTCGCGCTCTGGCTGACGCGGCGGATGGATCGCGGCGAGATGAGCACCGGAAGCGCGCTCATGCTGGTGCGTCATCTCGGCCGGCAGGCGCTCGCCGGGCGGGCGGAGCGCACGGCGCGCTATGTCGGGCTGACGCGCGACCCCGACGCCGTCCTGGCCGCGATCGCGCGCCGGCTCGTCGACGCCGCCTTCGCCCGCGAGAAATCCTTCGCGCATTTCTCGGCGGCGGTGCGGCGCGTCCGGTTCGCCGCCGTCTTCACCGCCCATCCGACCTTCGGCATGGGCCGGGGCCTCGCCCATGCGCTGGCGGCGCTGGCCTCGGGCGACGCCGCCGGGGCGGCCGCGATCGACGCGGAGGCGCTGTCGTTCCGGCCCGACGGCGCGATCACGCTGCAGGACGAGTTCGAGCAGGCGCGCCATTCCGTGCGCCATGCCCGAGACGCGCTCGACCGGCTGAACGCCGCGCTGCTGGCCGAGGCGCGCGAGCACTGGCCTTCGCGCTGGCGGGAGCTCGGCCCCCGCCCGCTGATCCTGGCCTCCTGGGTCGGATGCGACACCGACGGGCGCACCGATATCGGCTGGTGGGACACGCTGCGCTACCGGCTCGAATCGAAGCAGGGCCAGTTCACCCGCATCCTCGAGAAGCTGCCGGCGGGCACGGCGGCGGACCCGGTGCGCAGCCTCGTCACGGATGCGCTCGCCGCCGTCGAGCGCCAGCTCGCGCTCGCGCCTCCGATCTCCAGCCAGCCGACGCTTGCGGCGCTGCAGGCGTTTTCGCTCGCGCTGGTCAATGAGCGCGAGACCGCGCTGCCCGAAGCCTCGAGGCTGATCGCGGCGCTCGACGGGGCGATCGCCGCCGCGCCGGACGACGAGACGGCGCTTTCGCTCTGCCTGATCAGGGCCGGCTGCGTCGCGCATGGCGTGTCGATCGCGCTGCCGCATTTCCGGCTCAACGCCTCGCAGCTCCACAACGCCATGCGCGGCGTCATCCCGCTGGAGGAGGATCCCGGCCTGCCGGCGCACAGGCGCGCCTTCCTCGGCGCCGCGAACGCCGAGCTCGCCAGGGTCGAGGCGATCCCGGTCGATTTCGGCGCGCTCGCCGCCGAGCGCGCCTCGGCGACGCGGATGACGATGACGATCGCGCAGATCGTGAAGCATCTCGACGGCTCGCGTCCGGTTCGCTTCCTGATCGCCGAGACCGAGACCGGCTACACGCTGCTCTGCGCGCTCTGGCTGGCGAAACGCTTCGGCATCGACGGCAAGATCGAGATCTCGCCGCTGTTCGAGACGGCCGAGGCGCTGGAGCAGGGACCGCGCATCATCGACGAGGCGCTGCGCAGCCCGCATTTCCGCGACTATCTGCGCCGCGTCGGGCGCTTCTGCGTGCAGTTCGGCTACTCCGATTCGGGCCGCTACATCGGCCAGGTCGCCGCCTCCTTCTTTATCGAGCGGCTGCGCCTGCGCATCGCCGATCTGCTGGCGCGCTACGGGTTGGCCGACATCGAGCTCGTCATCTTCGACACCCATGGCGAATCGGCCGGGCGCGGCGCCCATCCCGAGAGCCTGAAGGACAGGCTCGCCTATCTCGATCCGGCCTATCCGCGCCGCTCCTTCCAGCAGGCCGGCATCGCGACCGTGCGCGAGACGAGTTTCCAGGGCAGCGACGGCTATCTGCTGTTCGGCTCGGGTCCGCTGGCGGCGGCGAGCGTCGGGCGCATCGCCGAGGCGGTCTTCACCGACCAGCCGCCGAGCAGCGACCCGATCTATGACGAGCCCGATTTCGCCACCGAGTTCTTCCAGACGGTGCGCGAGGAGATGACCGCGCTCGTCGACGATCCGGGCTATGCCGCGCTGATCGGCACCTTCGGGCCCGCGCTGCTCGACAGGACCGGCTCGCGCCCGGCCGCGCGACAGAGCGACGCCGGCGGCCCGACCATGATCCGCCATCCGCGCGAGCTGCGCGCCATTCCCAACAACGCCATCCTCCAGCAGCTCGGCTGGCTCGCAAACAGCATCCACGGCATCGGCCAGGCGGCGGCGCGCGCGCCCGATCTCTACCGCCAGATGCGCGAGCGCTCCGACCGCTTCGCCCGCGCCATCGGGCTCGCCGAGCGCGCCATGGCCCATAGCGATCTCGACGTGCTGCGCGCCTATCTCGACACGCTCGACCCGGGCAGCTGGTTCGACCGGGCGCGGCGCACGCAGCGCGAGGGCAGGCGCGAGGAGCTGCTCGGCGTCGCCGGAGCGCTGGCCCGGCTCGATCTCGCGCCTTCCCTGCGCAAGTTGTTCTGGCGACTCTCCTCCGACCGGCTGAAACTGAACGCGGTGACGCGGGAGACGCCGCGTATGGCGGTCTCGCTCGTCGCCCTGCATGCGCTCAGGCTGGCGGCGATGCACCGGATCTGGTTCCTGGCGACGCATATCCCCGATTTCCGGCCACATGCCGGGCTCACCCGCGACGGGCTGATCGAACGCATCCTGCGTCTCGACATCCCGGCCTCGCTGACGCTGCTCGGCGAGATCTTCCCGCTCGCGCCCGATCCGACCGCAGGGCTCGATTTCGGCGAGCCGCCCGGCCCGCGCGAGGGCGGCGCTTATCAGGCCCTGCATCGCGACGTCTTCGCGCCGATGCGGGACAGTTTCGCCCTGCTGCGCGAGATTTCCGGCGCGATCCAGCACGAGATCGGCGCGTTCGGCTAGTTTTCGCGCCCGTTGATTGCAACGCGGCCGCAACCGCTTAGGTTGGAACCAGAGGAAACGCCAACCGGAGCCCGAGCCAAACATGGCCGCCGCCGAGACCGATCTGCCCGTCTTCGATCCCTCCGCCGCGCGCATCAGCCTGTTCCGCGCCCTGCTGCAGGCCTCCGCCCGCCACGGCAAGGGCCGCATCGCGCTGGAGGATCCCGAGCGCAAGCCGCTGAGCTACGGCAACCTCGTGCTCGGGGCGCTGGTGCTGGGGCGCAAGCTCGCCGGCCTGACCGCGCCCGGCGAGCGCGTCGGCCTGTTCCTGCCGAACGTGCAGGCGCTGCCGGTGACCCTGTTCGGCCTGACCGCCTTCGGCCGCGTGCCGGCGATGCTGAACTTCACCGCCGGCCTGAAGAACCTGAAGGCGGCCTGCGAACTCGCCGAGCTCAGGACGATCGTGACCTCGCGCCGCTTCGCCGACCAGGCCAAGCTCGACGACGAACTGGCGGCGATGGGCGAGGGGCGGCGGATCATCTATCTCGAGGATGTCCGCAAAGAGATCACCAGCCTCGACAAGGTTTTCGGCGCGATGCGGAGCCTGGCTCCCGCGCTGGCGCACAGGCCTTACGAAGCCAGGCCGGACGACGCCGCCGTCGTGCTCTTCACCTCCGGCACCGAGGGCAAGCCCAAGGGCGTCGTGCTCTCCCACGCCAACCTCGTCTCCAACGCCCGCCAGATCTTCACGCTCGCCGCGGGCTTTCTGTCCGAGCGCGACGTGGTGATGAACCCGCTGCCGGCCTTCCACTCCTTCGGGCTGACGGCGGCGTTGCTGATGCCGCTCTTCCACGGCATGAAGGTCGTGCTCTATCCGAGCCCGCTGCACTACAAGCAGGTGCCGAACCTCATCGGCGAGACCGGCTGCACCTTCCTGTTCGCGACCGACACCTTCCTCCAGGGCTATGCCCGCGCCGCCGAGCCGAACGACCTGAAGAGCGTGCGCTTCGTCGTCGCCGGCGCCGAGCGGGTAAAGCCCGACACGCGAAAGATGTGGGAGCCCTACGGCACCACCATCCTCGAAGGCTATGGCTGCACCGAATGCTCGCCGGTGCTGGCCTGCAACACGCCGGTCGCGACGCGCGAGGGCAGCGTCGGGCGCCTGCTGCCCGGCATCGAGGCGAGGCTCGATCCGGTCGAGGGCATCAACGAGGGCGGCAAGCTCCGCGTGCGCGGGCCCAATGTGATGGCCGGCTATCTCAGCGCGGACGAGCCTGGAAAGCTGATCCCGCCCGAGGGCGGCTGGCACGACACCGGCGACATCGTCGTCATCGACGACGGCTTCATCCTGATCAAGGGTCGCGCCAGGCGCTTCGCCAAGCTCGGCGGCGAGATGGTCTCGCTGGCGGCGGTGGAAGCGATGGTGTCGGGGCTCTGGCCCGGCCACAACCACGTCGTCGTCTCGCTGCCCGATCCGCGCAAGGGCGAGCAGCTCGTGCTCGTCAGCGAGAACCCCAACGCCGACCGCGCCGCCCTGCAGCTGGCGGCGAAGGAGCAGGGCTTTCCCGAGCTGTGGGTGCCGCGCGCCATCCTGGCGACGGCGGCCATTCCCGTGCTCGGCAACGGCAAGATCGACTACGGCGCGACGCGCGAACTCGCCGCCTCGCGCCGTTCGCTGCTGTGACGCCACAATCCTGATTATGGTGCGCGCCATGATCACGCTCCCTGCCTCATCGCTGTTCGCGACCCTGCGGGTCTTCTCGCTCGCCCCCGCCCTCGCGCTGGCGTCCCCGGCCGACCTCGCCGCTCAAGGCGCGGGCGCGGTCTATGAACGCCGCGACGAATGCATCGCGGCCGGCCTGCTGACGGCGGCGCAATGCGAGTTCGCCTATCGCAACGCCCGGGCCGAGTACGAGCAGAAGGCCCCGCGCTATGCCAGTCGGGAGCTGTGCGAGCGCAGCCACAAGCGCTGCGGCGCGCAGATCATCGCGACCGGCGGCTGGGATTCGCTCGGCAAGGGCGGGCCGGCAACCTATGCGCCGCGCTTCATCGGCGTGCGCATCGCCGGCGACGGACCGGCGCGGCGCGCGCTGCCGGCGCTCGAGGGAGCAGGCCGCATCGTCTTCGCCGGGCGGCCGGTCAGCGAGTTGCAGGACAGGGTCGCCGGCCGGCAGGCCGTGATCGGCCTGGCCAGCGCGCGCGGCCAGGGCCGCGGCCAGAATCCGCAGTCGAGCGGCCCCAATATCCGCCGCGGCGACCGCGACGACACCGTGCCGGTGCCGATGGAGCAGAAGCGCATCGGCGCCGACGCCGCGCCCGGCCTCTATGTCGATCCCGACGGGGTGGAATGGTACAAGCCGGCAAGGCGGCGCTGAGGCGCCCGCATGCGGGGCGGCGCTTGCACGCGGCGCTTGCGCCGGCTACCGCTGCGGACAGGCGGACGTGGCGAAACTGGTAGACGCAAGAGACTTAAAATCTCTCGGCCCGAAAGGCTGTGCGGGTTCGATCCCCGCCGTCCGCACCATCGGTCGTCTTCGCGGCCGTGATCGGCGGGTTGGACGGCATGGGCGTCCATCCTGAAAAGCAGAAAGCTGGACGCGAGCTTTGGGCCGAGGCCTCACGGGGTCGTCGCGGATGAACCCTTGCCGCGATCTTGAGCCGCAAGGCAGGCGGGCTGCGACGGATCGCGGCGAACCGCCCGATGCATCGTCGCGCCCTCGTTCTAGCCCACCCGCTCGGGCCATTCCCGGTGAAGATCGTCGATGATGAAGGCATGGGCATGGAGATTGCCGCCCGCCCCGGCGAGATGGGGATGGTCGGCGGGCAGGTCGACATGGCGGTGGGCTACGTCGTCCCTCTCGTCGGACGGCCAGACGCGCATGGCAACGGCGACCGAACCGAGCGTCAGCAGCGCGAAGACGCCGAAGGTCATTGAGATCGGCAAAGCCGCGCCGAGCCATCCGGCAAGGGGATAGGTGACGAACCAGCAGGCATGGGACAGGGCAAACTGGGCAGCGAACACGGCCGGGCGATCCTGCGCATGGGCGGAACGGCGCAACAGCCGGCCAGAGGGCGTCTGCACCGCCGAATAGCCCAGGCCGAGCAGCAGCCAGGTCGCCAGCAGCCCCGGCCAGAGCCCCGCGCCAGCGACCGTCGTCGCGGCCGAGACCTGGATGCCCGCAACCGCGATCAGGAGCACGCAGCCGAGATAGATCGCGGCCGAGAACATCACGCGCCGGTCCGGCAGCGCCTCCAGCAGGCGCGGCAAGGCAAGCGCGGCGATCATCGAGCCTGCGCCGAAGCACGCCAGCGCCAGCGCGACCTGACCATCTCCGAGCCCCAGCCGGCCCTTCACGAAGACGATGGTGTTGACGATTACCATGGCGCCGGCGGCGGCGGCGGCCATGTTGAGCGCGAGCAGGCCGCGCAGCCGCGGCGTCGCCAGATAGATCCGCATGCCGCGCGTGGTCTTGTCGTAGATGCCGCCCGGCCGCACCGTCGCGGGCGGGACTGGCAGCGTCACCGACAGGACGAGCGCGGCCGAGACGACGAAACCGACGACCGTGCCGGAGAAGAGCCAGTGATAGCTGATCAGCGTCAGCAGGGCGGCCGCCAGCATCGGGCTGATCAGGCTCTCCAGATCATAGGCCAGCCGGGACAGCGACAGCGCCTTCGTGTAGTCGTTCTCATCGGGCAGCACGTCGGGGATAGTCGCCTGGAACAGCGGGGTGAAGGCGGCCGAAGCCGACTGCAGCAGAAAGATCAGGACGTAGATCTGCCAGATCTCGGTAACGAACGGGAGCAGCAGCGCGATTCCCGCCCGGATCAGATCCATCGCGATCAGGAAGGCCTTGCGCGGGAGTCGCGCCGAAAAGGCTCCGACGACCGGCGCGACGGTGACGTAGGCGATCATCTTGATCGCCAGCGCGGCGCCCAGCACCGTGCCGGCCCTGTCGCCGGCGAGATTGAAGGCGAGCAGCCCGAGAGCGACCGTGAGCAGGCCGGCGCCGAGCAGGGCGATGACCTGCGCGAGGAAGAGCCGGCCATAGATGCGGTTGGCGAGGACGGCGAGCATCGGTCTGGCCTTCAGAGGAACTTGGCGATCGCCTTGAAGTCGTCGATCGGCTGACGCTGGGCGCGCGACAACCCGCCGACCGCCTCGTCGAGACAATGGTCGAGATGATCCTGGATAAGCGCCTTCTTGGCCTGCCCCACCGCTTTCTCGACCGCCTGCAACTGCTGCGCAATCTCGACGCAAGGCTTCCCGGCCTCGATCATCGCGACGACGCCGCGCAAATGGCCTTCCGCCCGCTTCAGCCGTCTGGCGATGGCGGGATGACTTTCATGGCGACGGGGCTGGTCCATGCCGTATCCTATCCTCCGGGAGGGGATATGGCAAACCGGCGTTTCCCGTCATCGCCGAGCCGGCCGACCCGCTCAGTCGAGCCGGCTGACCAGGAGCTTGTCGATGCGCCGCCCGTCGAGATCGACCACCTCGAAGCGCCAATGGCCCTTCTCGAAGAACTCGCCGACACTGGGCAGCCGGTTCATCTCGGCGAGCACGAAGCCCGCGACGGTCTGGTAGTCGGCGTCCCTCGGGATATGGACGCCGAGCTCGTGCGAGAACTCGTCGACCTGCATCCAGCCGGCGACGAGCCAGGAGCCGTCGCTGCGCGTCACGATCGGCGGCTCGCTCTCTTCCTCCTCCTGGAAGGCGCCGATGATCGCCTCCAGCACGTCGCCGGGCGTGATGATGCCCTCGAAATGGCCGTACTCGTCGAAGACCAGCGCCATATGCACCTTCGAGGCGCGGATGTCGCGCAGGATGCGCAGCGCGCTGGCGGTGTCCATCACCACCGGGGCCTCGTCGACCAGGTCGCGCAGGTCATGCGTCTCGCCGTCCGAGAGCCGGTCGATCATGTCCTTGACGACGCAGACGCCGATGATCGAATCCGGCTCGCCGTCCTGAACCGGGAGGCGCGAGCGCCGGGTCGTCCGCAACTGCGCGCGGATCTCGTCGGCCGTGTCGGCGAGGTCGATCACCTCGACCTCGCGGCGCGGGGTCATCAGCGCGCGGGCCGAGCGGTCGGCGAGACGCATCACGCCGGAGATCATCTCGCGCTCGTCGCGCTCCAGCACGCCGGCGGTCTCGGCCTCAGCGATGATGGTGCGGACCTCCTCCTCGGTGACCGTCTCCTCCGGCTCGCCCTTCTGGCCGAGCAGGGCCAGCACCGCCTTGCCCGAGATGTTCAGCAGGAAGACCAGCGGCGCGCCGATTTTCGCGATCAGCGACATGGCGGGCGCGACGCGCGCGGCGACCTTTTCGGGATCGCGCAGCGCGATCTGCTTGGGCACGAGCTCGCCGATGATCAGCGAGAGATAGGTGATCGCGACGACGACGATGCCGACGCCGAAGCCGTCGGCGACGGCCGGCGTCAGTCCCTGCGTCTCGAGCCAGTGGCCGAGCCGCGCTCCGAGCGTCGCGCCCGAGAACGCGCCCGAGAGCACGCCGACCAGCGTGATTCCGATCTGCACGGTGGAGAGGAAGCGGCCGGGATCCTCGGCGAGGCGCAGCGCGGTCAGCGCGCTCTTGTTGCCCTGATCTCCGAGAACCCTGAGCCTGGCGGGTCGCGACGAGACGACGGCGAGCTCGGACATGGCGAGCAGACCGTTGATCACGGTCAGGGCCACGACGATCAGGATCTCGGTTAACAAAACTGGCCTGCATCATGCGAAAGCCGCATTCGCCGGCGGCCCGCTTCCACGGGGTTTATAGCGTAAGATCACGGCGATGCGATGGGACATCGCAAAGATTCGTCAACGGGGGAGCGAGCCGGATCAGGTCGCGAGGTAAGCCACGACCCTGGACGCCGGCCGACGCTCGGCTCCGCCGGTCCGCGCGGCGACCGGCCATTCCCGGCGCCTCGCGCCGCGCTTCGCCGAGGCCGAACCCGCATCGGCCCTGGAGCCGGCGCGCGAACGGCTCGCCGAACTGGAGGCCGAGAACGCGCGGCCGCGGGCCGGACCGTCGGTGCGCGGCTAGCGGCGGGGCGGCTCGCCCGGATCGATGACGCGATATTCGGCCTCGATCACGTCGACGCGCTCCGAGGGGCGCGGTTGATCGGCGAAAGGATCGGGCTGGCCGAAGCCGGCCGCCCTGAGCCGGCTGCGGATGCGCCACGCCGCGATCGCGCCGACGATCATAACGACCGGGATCAGGATCAGCGCCAGGCTCGCCGCCAGCAGGAACAGCGTCACGCCGACGACCACGCTCGCCGCCATGGCGAGCCAGGTCGCCCAGGCCGGTCGGCCCGCTGCCGCTCCACCCGGCCGCTGATGCAGATTGACGCGGATCATGTCGCTTTCGTCCCGGTTGATCGAGGACCGAAGATAGGAAGCGAATGCGGCGAAGGCGAGATCGGTTTCCCGCGGCCGGGATACGCGGCTCAGGCACGCTCGCGCCAGTCGTAGAGCCAGTCGTGACGGCGGCGCAGTCCGTCCGGGCCGAGCCGCCTCATCACCAGATCGCGCGCGAAGCTCCAGGGGCGGCCGAGATGATAGGCGCGCCCGTTGCCGCGGCTGGTCTCCTGCACGCGGGCGACGCGCTCGGCGCGTTCCCGCGCATAGGCCGCCATGGCGGCGGGCACGCCGGCCGCGCCGTCGCGTTCGAGATGGCCGGCGAGCAGCCGCGCCAGCACGGCGGCGTCCTCGATCGCCAACGCCGCCCCCTGCGCCAGGAACGGCAGCACGGGATGGGCCGCGTCGCCCAGCAGCGCGATCCGGCCCCTGGCCATGGCGGCGGGCGGCCGATCGTAGAGCGACCAGACCTGCCAGGAGCCGGCGGCCGAGGCCAGTTTGCGCAGGGCCGGCGCCGCGCCGGCGACCTGGCCGGCGAGCACGGCATTCTCGCCCGCATGCGACCATCCCGGCCGGGCCGCGCGGGCGGCGCGGATGATGACGAGATTGGTCTCGCGGCCGCCGGAGACGGGATAATGCACCGCGTGCCGGTCGCGGCCGAGATGCAGCGTGACCTGGGCCTCGCCCTGCACGCCGCCCGGCAGCGGCACCAGCGCGCGCCAGGCCTCGAAGCCGGTGAAGGCCGGGAAGCTGGCATCGCCGTTGAGTTCGCGCAGCCGCGACCAGATCCCGTCCGCGCCGATCAGGCCGAGCGCGGAGATCGTTTCCGCCTGGCCGCTCTCGGCGACAAGCGTCGCGCTGACCCCGTCCGCATCCTGCTCGACCGTCTCGACGCCGCGCCCGACGATCAGCCGGATGTTCGGAAGGCTGCGCGCGGCGTCGAGCAGCAGCATGTGAAGGTCGGCGCGCTTGAGCAGACGGAACGGGCTCTCGCCTTCGCCCGCGCTCATCGGCATTTCGGAGAGCGCCGCGCCGTCATGCCAGCGCCGCACCACCAGCCGCCGCGCCGTGACGCTGACGCGCTTCAGCGGCAGGCGCAGATCGAGTGCGTCCAGCACCTCGCCGGCATTGGGGGACAACTGGATGCCGGCTCCGCTCTCGGCGAAGCGGGTGCGCTTTTCGGCCACGATGACGGCCATGCCGCGCCGGGCGAGCGCGACGGCGGTCGTCAGCCCGCCGATTCCGGCGCCGGCGATCAGGATATGCGGGGCTGTCACGGGCAGCGGCCGATGCTGCGGTCAGGCGGCCCGGGCGGTTTCGTGATGGGCGCAGTCCGGCGGCGCGCAGGCGCCGCCCTTCAGCGTCGGCTCGTATTTGAACAGCGTCGAGCAATAGGGGCAGACGATCTCGACGTCGCCGCCCATGTCGAGGAAGACATGCGGGTGGTCGAAGGGCGGCTTCGCGCCGATGCACATGAACTCCTTCGCGCCGACATGGATGACGGCCGCGCCGGGGTCGTTGTGGAAATGCGGGATGCCGGTCTCGGCCATGAGTCTGCTCTTGCTTCGAGTATCGATCCGATCGCGCGCAAGCTATCGCGCCGCGCCGCGCCGCGCCAGTGCGCGATTGCCTCAGGGTCTCCGCAGGCAGGCCTTGGCCAGTTCCGACATCCGCGCGCTTTCGTCGGGCGTCAGCGTGTTGTCGAGCGTCTTGCGCCAGAGGTTCTCGCGCTTGAGTTCGCCCATCGTGCAGGCGCAGAGCGCCTTGCAGTCGGCCGCCGGAATGGTGGGCGCGGCGCAGGAGCGCTGGCAGGAGAGCATGAACGGGCGCTCCTCCGGGACCGCGACCGGCGCGACCTGAAGCGCCAGCAGGATCGCGCCGATCAGGACGGGCTGGTGGATCAGGTAGAAGGCGAGGCTGTGCCGGCCGCACCAGCGCAGCAGCCGCGCGACCGGGTTGTCCGGGTTCCATCGCGCCCAGCCCGGCAGCGCCTCGCGCGCCAGCACCAGCCGCGCCAGCGCCATGCCGCCGAGCACGCAGCCGAACCACGGGAAGATCGGCACGAAATCGGCGCTGCGGATCGCGATCGGCGACAGGCCGATAAAGGCGAGCCATGGCTCGTCGAACCAGGCCAGGTCCAGCGCCGGATGACCGACGATGAAGGGCAGCGCGAAGGAGAGCGCCGCAGCCGCCGCCAGCACGGGGACCGGCGCGCGGATGAAGGCGAGGCCGAGCACGCTCGCCAGCGCGATATGATGCAGGATGCCGAAGAAGACGAAGTTCTCGGGTATGGCGAACCGCGTCGCGACGGTGACCAGCAGCGCGGCGGCCGCCACCATCGCAAGTCGCTTCAGAAAGGCGGCGCGTTTCAGCCCGCCTTGCGTCGCCAGCACCAGGTTGACGCCGACCAGCGTCAGGAACGAGCCGGCGATGATGCGCGCGAACCAGCGCCAGCCCGGCTCGCTTGGCACGTCCGTCTCGATCAGGCCGAAGAAAGAGAGGTCGTAGGCGAAGTGGAACACCGCCATCGCCATCAGCGCGACGCCGCGAGCGAGATCGACGAGCGGGATGCGCGGGACGGCGGTGGGCGAAGCGGTCTGGCTCATGTCGGTTCTCATAGGCAAGCCCCGGCGTTTCGGCTACCCAAAGCCCGCCTCGCATGGCAGGGAAAGGCTCATTCATCACAGATCACAGACGACTCGCCATGCGGCACTTTTCCTCTGACGGCGTCAGCCTCGCCTATATCGATCTCGCGCCGACGGCTGAGCCGCACGGCAAGGCGATCGTCCTCGTTCATGGCTTCGGCTCAAGCCACGCCGTCAACTGGGTCAATACGCACTGGACGAGGACGCTGACCCATGCCGGCTACCGCGTCGTCGCGCTCGACAATCGCGGCCACGGCGAGAGCGAGAAGCTGTACGAGCCCGCCGCCTATTCCTCGCAGATCATGGCCGAGGATGTGCGCCGGCTGATGGATCATCTCGAGATCGGCCGGGCCGCCGTGATGGGCTATTCGATGGGCGCGCGCATCTCGGCGCATCTGGCGCTGGCGCATCCCGAGCGGCTGAGCGCGCTTTTGCTCGGCGGGCTCGGCATCCATCTGGTCGAGGGCGTCGGCCTGCCGCTCGGCATCGCCGACGCGATGGAGGCGCGCTCGCTCGACGAGCTGACCGATCCGATGCAGCGCATGTTCCGCGCCTTCGCCGAGGCGACGAAGAGCGACCTCAAGGCGCTCGCCGCCTGCATCAGGGGCTCGCGGCAGACGCTGACAAAGGCGCAGGTCGGCGCGATCTCGGTCCCGACCCTGGTCAGCGTCGGCACGAAGGACGACGTCGCCGGCTCGGGCGACAGGCTGGCGGCGCTGATCCCGGGCGCGGCGGCCCATGCGATCGAGGGCCGCGACCACAACCTCGCCGTCGGCGACAAGGGCCACAAGCAGGCGGCGCTCGATTTCTTGGCGCGGTTGTGATCGCCGGGCGTAGAAAATTATTCTACACCAAGGGGTTGGCGCGAGGCGCTGCCAAAGAGAGTCCTTTGCTTGAGAGCCTGATTCAGCTAGGAGAGAGGCCATCGACATCCGGGTCCCGCCGCGGCGGACGACCTGTGGCGTCTGAACGCGAGCGGAGACCTTCCATGCCCATCGGTCGTTCGAGCATCGAGACCCGCGATCCCGCGACCGGGCTCGACAGGGTCGATCCGGTCTGGACGCGGCTGCGGCGCGAGGCGGAAGCCGCGGTCGCGGCAGAGCCCGCGCTCGCCGGCCTGATGATGGCCTCCGTGCTGAACCAGCCGAGCTTCGAGGCGGCGGTCAGCCATCGCGTCGCGTCGCGCGTCGCCCATCCGGCGATGGCGGCCGATCTGATCGAGCAGGCCTATGACGAGGCGCTGGCCGGCGATCCCGACATCGCGGCCGGCATGCGCGCCGACGTCGCGGCCGTGCTGGAGCGCGACCCGGCCTGCTACCGCGTGCTGGAGCCGGTGCTCTATTTCAAGGGCTTCCATGCGCTGCAATGCCACCGCCTGGCGCATTGGCTCTGGCGGCTGGGCCGGCGCGATTTCGCGCTCTATCTGCAGAGCCGCTCGTCGGAGGTGTTCCAGACCGACATCAATCCCAACGCGCGCATCGGCAAGGGCGTCTTCCTCGACCATGCGACCGGGCTCGTCGTCGGCGAGACGGCGGTGATCGAGGACGACGTCTCGCTGCTGCATTCGGTGACGCTGGGCGGCACGGGCAAGCAGGGCGGCGACCGCCATCCCAAGATCCGCAAGGGCGTGCTGATCGGCGCGGGCGCGAAAATCCTCGGCAATATCGAGATCGGCCAGTGCACCCGCGTCGCGGCGGGCTCCGTCGTGCTGCGGAGCGTGCCGCGCAACAAGACGGTCGCGGGCGTGCCGGCCAAGGTCGTGGGGGAGGCGGGCTGCGCCGAGCCCTCGCGCTCGATGGACCAGATCCTGACCGGCGATTGCGGCGCGGATATCTGAGGGCTTACGCCCTTTCCAGCCAGGCTTTCGCCCGCTCCGCCAGCGGATGCGGATCGCGCTGTCGCGCCGGCGTCAGCGCCATCCGGTCGCCCGTCGGCATCGCCTGGCCGAACGGCGCGACCAGCCGGCCGTCGTCGAGATGCGGGCCGATCAGGCTTCTGCGCCCCGTCAGCACGCCGGAACCCGAGAGCGCCGCATCCAGCGCCAGGCTGTAGAGCGAGAAGGACGGCCCGCGCGCCGGATCGACCGCCGGCTCGCCGACGAAGCCGAGCCAGCGCCGCCAGTCCTGCCGCCAGACGGCGTCGTGCAGCAGCGTTGCGCGCGCGAGATCGGCCGGCCTCGACAGCCGCACCGCAAGCGCCGGCGCGCAGACCGGCAGGATCGCGTCCTGCCCGTCGCCCTCATGAGCCACGTAGAACAGCGCCAGGTCGTGCGGCTCGCGGCGCGGATCGGGAGGCTCCTCCATCGCCGAGACCGAGACCTGCAGTTCGGGAAAGGCGGCGCGCAAGCCAGCCAGCCTCGGCGAAAGCCAGAGCTGGGCGAGGCAGGGCAGGGCGGCGATGGTCAGCGCCCGCCCGGAATGCCCGGCCCGCAGCGCCTCGACGCCGTGGCCGAGCTCGTCGAAACCCCGGCCGAGGCGCGGCAGCGCGTGGCGCGCCGCATCGGTCGGCGCGACGCCCTGCGGCAGCCGGCGAAACAGCGGAAAGCCGAGAAAGGCCTCCAGCTGCCGGATCTGCTGCGTCACCGCGCCCGGCGTGACGCCGAGCTCGTCGGCCGCCTTGGCGAAGCTCTCGCCTCGCGCCGCCGCCTCGAAGGCGCGCAAGGCGTTGAGCGGCGGCAGGCGCGGGCGGGGCGGCTTGACCGGCATGGCGGACCTTGATCGAGGCTGAGCTTTCCTCAGCCTGCCGACGACGAATACTCGTTTGCGCGAGCCGGCGCAAACCGCTCATATCGCTCGCCTTCCGCAGCATCGGGACCGGAGATCCCCACCATGACGGCTTTGAGCAGGCGCGACTGGGTTCCCGCCGCGAGCGAGGATTACGTGCTGAAGGTCGCGGGCGAGGTCGCGGGCCAGCCGCCGGACGCGGTCGAAGCGCGCATCGCCGCGCTCACCGCCGAAAACCGCATCATCCACGAGCGCGACTGCATCAACCTCAACCCCGCCACCAACGTCATGAACCCCAGGGCCGAGGCGGCGCTCTCGGCGGGCCTCGGCGCGCGGCCCTCGCTCGGCTATCCCGGCGACAAATACGAGATGGGGCTGGAGGCGATCGAGCAGATCGAGATCATCGCGGCCGAACTCGCCGCGCAGGTCTTCGGCGCGAGATACGCCGAGATCCGCGTGCCGTCCGGCGCCATCGCCAATCTCTACGCCTTCATGGTCGCGGCCAGGGCGGGCGACTGCATCATCGCGCCGCCCCCCGCCATCGGCGGCCACGTCACCCATCACGGCGCCGGCGCGGCGGGGCTTTACGGCATCGTCACACATCCCGCCCCGGTCGATCCGGTCGACTACACCGTCGATCTGACCCGCCTGCGCGAAGACGCGCTGCGGCTCAGGCCGAAGCTCATCTCGATCGGCGGCAGCCTCAACCTCTTCGCCCATCCGATCCGCGAGATCCGCGCGATCGCCGACGAGATCGGCGCGCTGGTGCTGTTCGACGCCGCCCATATGTCGGGCATGATCGCCGGCCGGGCCTGGCAGCAGCCGCTCGATGAGGGCGCTCACCTCATGACGATGAGCACCTACAAGAGCCTCGGCGGCCCGCCCTCGGGCCTGATCGTCACCAACGACGCGGAGATCGCCAGAAAGCTCGACGCGATCGCCTATCCCGGCCTCACCGCCAATTTCGACGCCGCGAAATCGGCCTCCCTCGCCATCACTTTGCTCGACTGGAAGGAGCATGGCCGCGCCTATGCGACGATGATGGCGCGGACCGCGCAGGCGCTGGGCGAGGCGCTGGTCGCCCATCAGGTCCCGGTCTTCGCCCGCGACCGCGGCATCACGACCTCGCACCAGTTCGCGATCGAGGCCGCCCCTTATGGCGGCGGCCAGGCGGCGGCGAAAAAGCTCCGCGCCGTCAACATCCTCTCCTGCGGCATCGGCCTGCCGCTGCCGGAGGTGGCGGGAGACGTGAACGGCCTGCGCCTCGGAACGCCGGAGATCGTCCGCTTCGGCATGACGCCGGCGGACATGCCGGAACTGGCGGGGTATATCGCCGAGGGGCTGAGCGGGGCGAGGCCGGCGGAGGCGGTTGCGCGGGATGTGACGGAAATGAGAGGGCGGTTCAGGGAGTTGCGGTTCATGAGATGAGGGGAGGGCGTTGGCAAGCGCGACCCGGCGGCATGTCTGGCGTTTGCCCGTCCCTGACCTATGGTTGCGATAACGGAGAAATCGCAATCGGCTGGCGGGAGCCGTTCCTGCCGGACGCAACCGGGGCGCGGGCGGATTTTCCGGCGCTGAGCGATCTGTTTGTCTACAATGGCTCGCGCGTCATGCCGGGGAGGACGTGGGTGATCGCGCCTGACAAGCAAACACTAACAGCGCGCTGGGGGCGTTTGCAGGCCGAACGTGACGAGGTCATCAGGGAGCGCCTGGCGGACGGTGTTCCCGCAGATGGCGAACTGGCTTCCGGACGACGAGGCCGACCAGCTCCGGCTTGAATTCCGCAGCGAAATGCAGCGGCTCGACCGGGCGGCTTGATCGCGGGCGAGGCTCCTGCCACCCGCCGTCGGCAGCCTCAATCCCCGCCCCCACAGACCCGTGCCATGAGAAGGAAAAGGCCCCCCGCGCTTGCCCTCCCGGCCCCGTCATGGCATCGCTCCGGCCAACAGATGAGGACCAGGACCGTGGACAAGACAGAACTCGCCAAGCTCGAAGCCTATCTGCGCCGCACCTTCGCGAACCACGCGATCAGCGTGCGCGCCCGGATGAAGAAGACCGATTCGGCCGAGGTCTATCTCGCCGACGAGTTCATCGGCATCATCCATGTCGACGACGAGGACGGCGACCGCTCGTTCAACTTCACCATGGCGATCCTCGACGTCGACCTCGACGACTGAGGCCGCCGCTTCCGGAATGCTGCTCCGGAGGCCGCCTGGCCCGGCCTTCCGCGCTTTTGATGCTCACGGACATCAGTCCGCTGCGCTCCGGTTCTCGAACGCCACGCCAGCCGACTCACCGGAGCGCATTCCGAGAGCGACGGTCTGCGGCCTGGCGAAACCGGAAAGCTCAGCGCATCATCCCGTCGATGGTGCGGCGGACGCCGCCGAGCATCAGTTCCCAGTCGGCGATGATCGTGCGCGGGAAGCGGATGTTCACGTCGACGCCGCGATGGCGGAAGGTGACGCGGCACAGCTCGTCGAGGGATGCGCCCGCGTTGGTGTCGAGCGGGCAGCGCGCCGCGAAGCCGCGTCCGTCCGGCACCGAGACGTAGAGCTCGTCGCCCTCATAGGGCGAGCCCTTGCGGAAGCCGCGCACGACGAGGCCGCCGGGATTCGACCAGACGGTCGGAGTCAGGAAACGGGCATAGACGGAGAGCTGCGTCGCCGGCTCGTTGACCTTGTCGGGCGGGCTCAGCGTCACCAGGAGCCGGTTGCGGCCCTGCAGCTGCGCCGGCCCGAAGCTCGGCCAGTCGAGCCGCAGGCGCACCATGCCGACGAGGCGGCCGGCGTCGTCGGCCTCGGGGCCGATCAGGCCGCGCGGCACCGAGAGCGCGACATCGCCGATGCGGGCGGGTTGCGTCTGGGTCGCCGCTTCGCCGTCGGGGCGGTCGGCGTGGAGCGCGAGGCCGGTGGCGGCCGCGCCGATCAGCATGATCGCGAGAGCCGCCTTGACGAGCGCGCCGTCGGCGCGCGGCAGCACCGGGGGCGGGCGCTTCAGTTTCTGGCGGATCAGCGTGGCGAGGTCCGCGGCCGGCTGGGCGTTGGGCTGGTGCGAGAGGGAAGCGGTCACGGTCGTTTTTCGCCTTCGGAGCAGGACGCCGGCAGTGAAGCATCCCGGCCTTAACGCACCGTAAACCATAACCCTCGCGGCCGGCGGCGGCGCTCCTCGCCTGTCGGCCCGCCAGAGGCGCGTTTACCATCGCTCGAGGCTTTTCTTCACCATTCGTAAACCATGCGGCACTGTGGCGCCGGTCCAAGCCCGGAGCCTTTCGTCGTGTCGCTCGATCCCGCCGCCATAGCGGCGCTCCAGTCGCTGTTCATCGGATTCGCCTTCGCCGGCCTGCTCGCCAGCGCCTTCGAGCTCTTCACCGCCCGCCGCGCCGATTTCGAGCTGCTGCGGTCCGGCGGCCTCGCGGCGGTGGCGAGCGTGCCGGTCGTGGTCTTCAGCGCGCCCTTCCTGATCCTGCGCAACACGGTGCGCGGCCGGCGCATCGAGGGCCGGCCGTTCGTCTTCGTGATGCTGGCGAGCATGATCGCCGGGCTGTGGAGCATGGCCTGCGGCCGCGTCGTGCTCGATCTGCTGCAATTCGTCGCCGGCGCCTGACGCGAGGTTGCTTGACGCAAGCCCGCTTGCCTCTGCAATTCTCGCCGGCTCGACCAGCGAAGGATCGCCTGCCATGCCGCTTTATTCACTCGACGGGGTCGCCCCGGAGGTTCCGGACGACGACGCCTGGTGGCTCGCGCCCGACGCCCGTCTGATCGGCAAGGTCAGGATCGCGGTCGATGTCGGGATCTGGTTCGGCGCGGTGTTGCGCGGCGACAATGAGTGGATCGGGATCGGGCAGGGCAGCAACATCCAGGAAGGCTGCGTCCTGCACACCGACATGGGTCACCCGCTCAGCGTCGGCGCCGGCTGCACCATCGGCCATCGCGCCATTCTCCATGGCTGCGTGGTCGGCGACAATTGCCTGATCGGCATGGGCGCGACGGTGCTGAACGGCGCCCGGATCGGCCGGAACAGCCTGGTCGGGGCGAATGCGCTGGTGACCGAGGGCAAGGCGTTCCCCGACAACTCGCTGATCGTCGGCGCGCCGGCCAAGGCGATCCGCACGCTCGACGAGGCGGCCGCCGCCGGCATCGCCGGCTCGGCGATCAACTACGCCGCGCGCTGGAAGCGCTTCGCGGCCGGAATGAGGCGGCTCGGCTGAACTGACCTGCGCGCTTCAGAAAGGTCGGGCCGGCCTCCCTGGGGAAGGGAGACCGGCCCTGTGGCGAAACCCGGCCTGGGGACGGGTGGGGTGGGGACGTGACCGAGCCTCGCCTTTGGGTTGGAGCGTCGCGGGCGTCCCTTGCGCCCGGCGTCGTCTCCAAGGGATCGCCTCAGCCGGCCACGTCCGGCGGCTGCGGCGGTGCTTCGTCGATCCTCAGCGCAGCGACGCGACGCTCGGCGTCTGCAGGCCGCCGAGCGAGGTCCAGCCGACGCGGGCCTGGGATTCGCGCTTGACGTAGATGTAGCCGGTCTGGGCCCAGGGCAGGACCGCGTTGCGCTTGTTGTCGAGGATATAGTCGCCGCGATCGGTGCGGATCATCAGCACGGCATGACCGGCGTTCTCCTCGTCGATCACGACCGTCATCAGCAGGACCCGGCGCGGCACGCCGGCCTCGGCGAGACGCTTGCGCTTCAGCAGCGCGTAGTCCTCGCAGTCGCCCTTGCCGTCGGTCGGAATGTCCCAGCGGTCGACCACGCCCCAATGATCCTGGTCGGTGACGGCCTCGATCTCGCGGTTGGCCTGGTTGTTGATCGCGACGATCGTCTTCCAGAGCTTCGGCGTCATCTCGACGCTTTCGGGCTCGCCGACATCGACGCGGCACTCGGCCGGGCTGCGCTTGCACAGGTCGCTCCAGGCGTAGGGAGCCCTGGCGTCGCCGGAGGTCGCGATCGGCAGGCTGGCGACCGGCAGGCCGGCGCTCGACTGCGCCTGGGCGGCGGAGCCGGCGGCGGTGATGAGCACGGCGAGCGCCGGACCGAAGAAACCACGATGAATGAACTGCATGACGTCCCCTTTCTTGTCCCTGGGGCCGACATTGCGTGGGGCGCGTGGATTTGATTTGAAATGAAAGCGAGCAATTTTATGTATTCGGCCGATATGGGCTTGCGCCATGGAACAGTATAAATTCACTGCGAATGCGAAGGTAATAAATTCCGGCGCTGCATTTGGAGGCCGTTAACCAGCGCTCGCCGCCATGATGGTGATCGATCCTTCGACGCCATAGGGCCGGCCGGCTCCGCGCCGCGCGCCAAGCGAGCGCATCCGGATCGTCTTCGATACTGACGGTGGCTCGCCGGCGCCAACAAGGCAGGCCGCGCGATGAAACGTCGCCGGCCGGTGCGATGTCAGGCTGACAGCGAAAAGCGGAACGTGGTCGCGGCCCGAGGCCGTCAGAGCTCCAGATTCTCGTCGAGCACGTCGGCCGAGAGCGGGAAGCGGAACTCGACGGCATAGCCGCCGTCGAAGCGCCGGACGAGCCGGCCCAGCGTCGAGCCGAGCCTGACGGGCGTGCCGAGCGGCAGGTCGAGATCGGTCGAAAAGGCCGCGCCCGAGAGCGAGATGTCGATGATGCGCACGACGTGCTCGGCGCCGTCGCCCATGGTCAGGACGCAGCGCGGGTTGCGCGGCACGATGCGCTCGTGGCGGCGATCCTCCGGCAGGCCGAGCTCGTCGCGGTTGGCGAGCCAGGTCAGTTGCGCGGTGAACTTCTCGCGCTTGCGGCTGGTGGCGGTGATGGTCATCGCGAAGCCTTCCATCGTGGTGCGCACGGCGACGCCCTCGATCCGGCCGAGATGCTCGAGATAGACGATGACCCTGTCGCCCGGCGCGGCCTTGGCGGGGGCGGCGAGATGCACGCCGCCCGGCGAGATGTCGATGCTCTGGCAGGGATATTCCATGCGGTTGGGCAGCATGTAGCGGCCCAGCAGAACCACCTTCATACGGTGGTGCCGCCTGCGCTCGGCGGGACGGGAAGCCGTACGGGGCGTTTGCAGCGCGCTCAGCATCGAGTGATCAGCCTGTGTTCGGGGGCGATCCTAGCGACCGGCTGGTTAACGGTCGGTTAGATTCTCGACGCCCGCCGCGAAACTCGCTCCGGCGGGTTTTCATACCCGCCCGCCCGGAAGCACCATGAATTTCGGCGGGGCGAGGCGCGGCCTCGGCTCGGGCGCCTGTTGGGGCGGCGAGTCGGGCCAGAGCATGCGCAGCGAGATCATCCGCATCGAATCGAGCGTGTCGAGGCCGAGCCAATCGGGCGAGATCGCGGGAGACAGCGCGCCGAGCACGCGGGCATGGGTGCGGCCGCGATAGCGCAGGGGCAGCAGCAGCAATTCGAGATAGATCGGCGCGCCGGTCCGCGTCTCGCCGGACAGGCCCGCGACCGCGCCGGCGCTCTCGTCCATCACGGTCTGGACGAGGCGGCGCATGTCGCCTTGCGATTCGACGTCCGGCCAGAGCGCGGTGAAGGCGCGGCCCCTGAGTTCGCTGCCGATCAGCGCGCAGAGCCTGGTGCCGGCCAGGCGGAAGACCGGACCGATCGGCTCGTTCTCGAGCACGAAGGTGTCGGCCAGCGCGTGGCGCAGCGCGCCCGGCTCGATCTCGCCGCGTTCCGGCGCGGCGCGCTCGCCGCGCAGCGCGTTCCAGTACTCGAAGACCATGCGGGTGCTGGGGTTCTTCATGCCGGCGTCCAATACTGGGTTGGTCCTTCTCCGGCACGCCTCGCGTCCTGAAACGGGGCGATTGCGTCCGGATGAGACACGTTCGGGTCCATCTGGATGTGTCCGACGCACTCGCCATGCCGTCTTGCCACGGGGCAGGGACGGGCGGAGGCCGAAGGGCCGGTTAGGGTTAACGAAACCTTGCGATTGTGGATAACCCCTTAAAATGCCATTCAAATCCGATCGATTCCGCGAGGCGCGCAGACGCGTTCCGCGTCCGGAGGGGGCGGAGGGGATGTGACCGCGACGCCTGCTCGTCGGGCGTCGGCCACAGCCGGAAAAGGGGAGCGCCGCCAGGCTGCTCCCCTTTTTTCCATGGCCGGCGATCACGCTGGCCCGCCATGGCGCGGCGCCGGCTTGCCTCCCGCTTCCCCATCGGCGAGGCTGACGCCCATGTCCGACCCTCGCCCCGGTCCGCTCGCTCCGTCCGGCCGCGAGCCGATCCTCAACCTGCCCGCCGTCATCGTCTGGCTCAGCCTCGTCCTCGTCCTGATCCAGGGCGGGCGGATGCTGCTTCCGGCGCTCGACGATTACCGGGTGATGTCCTGGCTCGCCTTCGTGCCCGCAAGGCTCAGCCTCTGGCTTTCGCCGGACCGGATCGACGAGATGCTCGACGGGCTGGCGCAGACGCTGCCCGGCCAGTCGCTGGCAGACCGGCTGCGGCTGGTGCGGTTGCTGCTGGTCGATGCCGGACCGAGGCTGTGGACCCTGCTGACCTACGGGCTGCTGCACGGTTCCTGGCTGCATCTCGCCTCCAACGTGCTCTGGCTCGCCGCCTTCGGCAGCCCGGTGGCGCGGCGGCTCGGAACCGCGCGCTTCCTCAACCTGATGGGATTGTCGACCATAGGCGGCGCGCTGGTGCATTGGCTGGCGCGCGATCTCGACGTGCTGCCGCTGGTCGGCGCGTCCGCCGCCGTCTCGGGAGCGATGGCGGCGGCGGCGCGTTTCGTCTTCGCGCCCGGCCTGCGCTTCGGCGCGCTCGGCGACGACCGGGTGGTCAAGGCCATCCCCGCCGAGCGCCTCGGCCAGCTCTGGCGGAATTCGCGCGCGCTGATCTTCATCGCGATCTGGTTCGTCACCAACATCCTGTTCGGGGCCGGGCTCGTGCCGATCCTCGGCGAGGAAACGAGCATCGCCTGGGAAGCCCATATCGGCGGCTTTGTCGTGGGGCTCCTGCTGTTTCCGCTGCTCGATCGTGGCGCCATGCGGACCTGACACGTCTCATGGCTTTTTCGGCATGCGCCGCGCCATGGCCTTGACCGCGCGCCACAGCCTTGCCTGCGCCATGCTCTTCGCCCACACTCGCATCAGTGCTGGATGCGAGATGGCCTTGGCGCAACGCATGCCGAACCGGCCGCTATCGCTCCGCGCGGAATCCGCGCGCCGGACAACGGCTGCGCTCGGGCAGGAGGAACGCATCCATGAATGTCTCGCAGCTTCTCGGCGACAAGGGGCATGAGGTCGTGTCGGTGCAGCCGCACCGGACGCTCGCCGAAGCGGTCAAGGTGCTGGCCGAACGCCGCATCGGCGCGGTCGCCGTGACGGGGGCCGACGGCGCGCTGACGGGCATCCTGTCGGAGCGCGACATCATCCGCGCGCTCGGCCAGCATGGCGCGGCCGCGCTGGAGGGCCCGGTCTCGAAGGCGATGACGGCCAAGGTCGTGACCTGCCGGCAGCAGACCAGCGTCGACGAGCTGATGGAGATCATGACGTCCGGCCGCTTCCGGCATGTTCCGGTCGTCGAGGATGGCCGGATCACGGGCATCGTCTCGATCGGCGACGTGGTGAAGTACCGTCTGGCCGAGATCGAGGCCGAGGGCAGGGCCATGCGCGACTACATCGCGATGGCTTGAGAGTCCGTCCCTAAACTCTACTCCGGAGGCCGTCCGACGCAGCCTTCCGCGCTTCCGGCGCTCACGGACAGATGTCCGCTCCGCTCCGGTTCTCGAAGGCCGCGCCAGCCGACTCGCCGGAGCGAGTATCGAGACGGCTCTCCCAGTTCCAATTTTGCCTTCAGTCGACGGCGACGCTGCTGCTACTGGCCACCATGGCCGCGACGTCGTCGAGCGAACGGCGCGCCGCCTGACGGCCGAACTCCATGATCTCGTCGGCACGGTGGAAATCGAACAGGCCGATGCGGCCGAGCTTGGGGCCGATCATCACGTCCGGCGGGTCGCCGGCCAGCCGCGAGCGCGAAATCCGGTCCTGCGTGATGTTGAAGGCGTCGACCATCACCCCGGCGAGACCCGGCCTGTCCTGGGCGTGGCGGCCGACCATGCCGCGCATCCGCCGCGCCGCGCCGGCGATGCCGTCGAGCCAGCGCGAGGTCGGGCGGACGTCGATCTCGGGCAGGATCTCCGGATCGGGATCGGCCGGGTGGCTCTGGATCGTGGTGCCGCGCCCGGCGAGGTCGCTGTTCAGGTTGACGCAGATCACCACGTCGGCGCCCATGGCCCGGGCGGCGGTGACGGGCACCGGATTGACCAGCGCGCCGTCCATCAGCCAGCGGCCGCCGAGCTTGACGGGATCGAACACGCCGGGCAGCGCGTAGGATGCGCGCAGGGCCTCGACGACGGGGCCGCGCGTCAGCCAGATCTCGTGGCCGGTGCCGAGCTCGGTCGCGATCGCGACGAAGCGCTGCGCCAGATCCTCGATGCGCGTCTCCGCAAGATCGCGTTCGAGCAGGCGCTTCAGCCGCCCGCCGGCGATCAGGCCCGCGCCGCCGATATGGAAATCCATCAGGCCGACGACGCGGCGCTTGGTCAGGGTGCTGGCGAATTCGGCGAGCTGCGGCAGCTTGCCGGCGCAGAAGCAGCCGCCGACCACAGCGCCGATCGAGGTGCCGGCGATGACGTCGGGGCCGTATCCGGCTTCGGTCAGCACCTCGATGACGCCGATATGGGCCCAGCCGCGCGCCGCGCCGCCGCCGAGCGCGAGTCCGATCCTCGGCCTGCCGATCCTGGACCTGGCGGGCCTGCTCCCGGCCTCGGCCGTCATCTCGCCCATGGGAGCTCCGCCTCCGCCCAGTCCGAAGGCGCGCCTGGCGATGTCATCCCACAACATGGTCCCGGCCCTCCGCGGGAGAGCCAGAATGACGAGGCGGGAATGAGCGAAGCGTGAACCATGCCGGCGATGACCCGGCGATATCGGCGGCATTTGACGGATAGATGAAATCTTGGTGAAAGCATCGCAAACGCCGCGTCCGGAGAGGTTCCGTCAGCGCTTCGCAAGCGGCAGGCCGGCATCGGATCCGACGGGCTTGACCCGGTAGAAGCACGAGCGGCGCCGCGTGTGGCAGCAGCCGCCATCGCCCGCGACCGCGACCTTGATCCAGATCGCGTCCTGGTCGCAGTCGACCCGCATCTCGACGATGGTCTGGACCTGTCCCGAGGTCGCGCCCTTGCGCCAGAGCTCGCGGCGCGAGCGCGACCAGTACCAGGCCTCGCCGGTCTCGATGCTGCGCTGGAGCGATCCGGCGTTCATATGCGCGACCATCAGCACCTCGCCCGTGGCGACGTCGGTCGCGACGCAGGTGACGAGGCCGCTGGCGTCGAAGCGGGGGGCGAGGATCTCGCCCTCCTCGAGCGCCTGCTTGTCCGCGATGACGGGGAAGGGGGACATGGCTGGCTCCGGACAGGAAAGGGCGCGCCCTCGCGACGCGCCCTCCTAGGCGATTTCCGCGGTGACCGCCAAGCGGGCGGCCTGTTTCAGAGCCCCGCCGACTTCACCATGGTGAAGAAGCGGACCTGCTCCGCCGGATCCTTGAAGATGCCGGTGTACTGCGTCGTCATGGTCGAGGAGCCCTGCTTCTGCACGCCTCGCATCGACATGCACATGTGCTCGGCCTCGATCAGCACCGCGACGCCGCGCGGTTTGAGAGCCCGCTCGATCACCTGCGCGATCTGCGCCGTCATCGTCTCCTGCGTCTGCAGCCGGCGGGCATAGACATCGACGATGCGGGCGAGCTTGGACAGGCCGACCACGCCTTTCGACGGATAGTAGCCGATATGGGCCTTGCCGACGAAGGGAGCCATGTGGTGCTCGCAATGCGAATAGAACGGGATGTCGCGGACCAGCACCATGTCGCGGTAACCCTCGACCTCCTCGAAGACGCGGTCGAGGATGTCGTCGGGATCCTCGTGGTAGCCCCTGTAGAACTCGCGATAGGCCTTCGCGACGCGACGCGGCGTCTCCAGCAGGCCCTCGCGCGACGGATCGTCGCCGGCCCAGAGAAGCAGGGTGCGCACGGCGGCTTCCGCCTCCTCCTGCGTCGGCTGCTTGATCAGAAACTTGTCTGCGGAGGGGCTGAGCGCCCGCTCGACGGACAAGGACTTAACCACAGGGATCATGTGGCGCCTCCCGTTACGGTTGAGGCCACTACGCAGACCGCCGGGTTCTGGACCAGTGGCGCGAGGGCGGTTGACAAGTTTCAGGCCGCGACGATGCGGGCCGGATCGGAGCCTCCCATAATTCCGCGACACTTCCTATATTGGTCGTCGACGCCGCGCATGCCAGCCCCGGTGGAGACGATGACATGCTGAGCGACGTCTACAACAAGCGCATCCTCGAACTCGCGGCCGACATCCCGCTGCTGGAGCGGCTGGCCGAACCGGACGCCAGCGCCCGGGCGCATTCGCGACTGTGCGGCTCGACCGTGACGGTGGATGTCTGCATGGAGGGCGATGTCGTCACGCGCTTCGGCCATGACGTGAAGGCCTGCGCGCTCGGCCAGGCCTCGTCCTCGATCATGGCGCGGCATGTCGTCGGCTCGACGGCAGACGAACTGCGCCGGGTCCGCGAGCAGGCCCGCGCCATCCTCAAGGACAATGCCGAGCCGCCGGACGGCAAATGGGCCGATCTCGCGGTGCTCGTGCCCGTGCGCGACTACAAGGCCCGCCATGCCTCGACGATGCTGACCTTCGATGCGGTGGTCGACGCGATCGGGCAGGTCGAGGCGCGGCGTGCGGGTTTTGGAGAATCTGCTTCTAGCCCGGATCGAGCAGTTGCAACGCCGCGTTCGGCGTAACTGGCGAGGATAATCCTTCCGTGTCCCACATCGCGCCGTTCCACGGATCGAAAACCGGCACTTTGGCTTGGACGAATTCATCGATGTCGCGCGTGACGACGATCAGTTCCGCTTCGGCAGCGGTCGCCGCGATCATGATATCGGGTTGAGAGAAGATATGGCCGCGCTTGCGGCCGTCCTGATCACATGGCGCCAACGAACCAGCACGGCCTCGGACACCGGCAAGACATGATCGGCGAATTGCGGGCGCAACGCGTGGTCCAGCCAATGCGGAAGCTCCGCAACACGCTTGGGGTCAGCCAAGAGTTCGATGCCGAACCGGATTTCAGCGAAAGCGACGGCGCTGACATACCGCGCTGTTCCGGGCATTGCCTCGACGAGGCTGACAACGCCCACCGCGGCGCGCGGTCTGCGCAATTCCGAAAGGACGTTGGCGTCGAGAAGGAAGCCCTTCACCAGACGATGTCACGAACCGGGCCGCGTTCGCCGGTTCGCTCGAAATCGACGCCGTCCAGAGGAGCTGCCACCGTGATGGCGAGCAAGGTCGCTCCGCTGCTGGCTTTTGCCGACGCTGGCGCACCAATTATACGCTCGTACTCGGCGACGTCGAGAACCACGACGGCGTCCTCGCCTTTTACCGTCACGCGTTGCGGAGCGCCCTGTCGCGCACGCCGGACGAGATTGTCAAAACCCGACCTGGCTTCCGCAAGTGGCCAACGGTCATCGGCCCTGACGTTCTGTTTAAAGCGCATGATCTCGTCCCGATGACGTCGATACCGGCAAGATAGAGCCAATAAGAACGGAAGATCACATCGAACGATGGCGTATCTCTCACTTCAACCCGAACGCCTTCCTGATCTCGGGCTTCGTCTCGTCGAAGCGGGCGCGGAAGGCGCGTTCGGCGAGCAGGGCCCTGGCGACGGCGCGGCCGGCCTTGTCCCCGGCGACGAGGTCGGTCGGGTAGTGGAAGCCGCAGACGAGCCGGCTCTCGCCGTAGTCCTTGACCCGCTCCTCGAACTTCGCCGCATATTCCGGCACGACCTCGGTCAGGAGCTCGGCATAGAGCGCGGCGGTCGCGGCGTGGCCGGAGGGGAAGGAGGAGCCGTCGGGGCGCCCGCCCGGGCAGGGCTTGATCCTGACCTTGTTCCAGACGGTGAAGGGCCTTTGCCGGTTGGTCAGGCGGCGGACGCCGAGCAGGACGATGCCGAGCTCGACCTGCGCCTCGCGGAAGAGCAGCCGCATCTCGCGCTGGGTGGTCGCGACGAAGGCGTGGTCGATGCCTTCGAGGAAGCGCGCGAGCGTCTGGTACTGGTCTTCGATGGCCTGCTTCTCGCGCTCGGGCGTGCGCGCCTGGCTGATCTGCAGGACGCGATCGAACTCGGCCTTCTGCTCCGGGGAGGTCTGCGCCGGCGGCAGGCCGATGACGCCGGCGATGTCGATCTTGCCGGGATCGAGCCAGAGCAGGCTGGTGCGCTGCTGGGCCGCGGCCGGGAGCGCCGGCAGCGCGAGGCCGGCCGCGAGCGTCAGCACGGCCGCCATCTGGCGGCGCGGCGCGGTTCGTGGAAGAGGGTGGAGCATGGCGAATCCCGGCTGCGACGACGAGCGCGATGAAATGGCATCGAATCGCGCCTTGTCACGTCTTTTCGCGAAGGCCTCCGGTTTGACGTCCGCGCCCAGACAGGGCGCGCATTGGCTGATCCGCGGCTACCAGCTCAGCCTGTCGATGCTGATCGGCCGGCAGTGCCGGCACTGGCCGAGCTGCTCGACCTATGCCGACGAGGCGATCCAGCGCTTCGGGCTCTGGCGCGGCGGCTGGGTCGGGTTCGCGCGGATCTGCCGCTGCACGCCGCTCGGCACCTCGGGCATCGATCTCGTCTGCGAGGAATTGCCGCCGGGGGCGCGCTGGTATAGGCCGTGGTCCTATGGCCGCTGGCGCGGCGTCAACGCGCCTCCTTCCGAGGGCTCGGCGGTCTTCCATTCCGGCGCGGAACCTGCTGCGGGCGACGGAACGCGATCTTCGCATCCGTAGCAGGCCGTATCCTTTGAAAACTTTGGCTTACGGGGTTTGTATCCCCGAGTGAGCAGGAGCCGATCGATGACGATCTCCCTGACATTTCCCGACGGCGCGAAGCGCGACTTCCCCTCCGGCGTCACCGGGGCGGCGATCGCCGGCGGCATTTCCCCCTCCCTGCTGAAGCGCACGGTCGCGATGGCGCTCGACGGCGTCGTCGTCGATCTCGCCGATCCGATCGGCAAGGACTCGAGGATCGAGTTCCTGACCCGGGACGATCCGCGCGCGCTCGAGCTGATCCGGCACGACTGCGCCCACGTCCTCGCCGAGGCGGTGCAGGAGCTTTTTCCGGGAACGCAGGTGACGATCGGCCCGGTGATCGAGGGCGGCTTCTTCTACGATTTCGCCCGCGGCGAGCCGTTCACGCCGGACGATCTGCCGGTCATCGAGGCGAAGATGCGCGAGATCGTCGCGAGGGACGCGCGCTTCACCAAGGAGGAATGGAGCCGCGACCGGGCGAAGGATTTCTTCAGGGCGAAGGGCGAGGCCTACAAGGTCGAGCTGGTCGAAGCGATCCCGGAAGACCAGACGCTGAAGATGTACGCGCAGGGGCAGTGGATCGACCTCTGCCGCGGCCCGCACATGACCTCGGTCGGCAAGGTCGGCACGGCCTTCAGGCTGACGAAGGTCGCCGGCGCCTATTGGCGCGGCGATTCCAGCAACGCCATGCTGACGCGCATCTACGGCACGGCCTTCGCCAGGCAGGACGAACTCGACGCGCATCTCAGGCAGATCGAGGAGGCGGAGAAGCGCGATCACCGCAAGCTCGGCCGCGAGATGAACCTGTTCCACTTCCAGGAGGAGGGGCCGGGCGTCGTCTTCTGGCACGCCAAGGGCTGGCGGCTGTTCCAGGAGGTGCTGGCCTATATGCGCCGGCGGCTGGCGGGCGACTACGAGGAGGTCAACGCGCCGCAGGTGCTCGACAAGTCGCTTTGGGAAACCTCGGGCCACTGGGGCTGGTACCAGGACAACATGTTCGCGGTGAAGTCGGCCTCGGCCTTCGAGAACCCCAACGACCCGACGCGGGACCAGAAGGTCTTCGCGCTGAAGCCGATGAACTGCCCCGGCCATGTCCAGATCTTCAAGCACGGGCTGAAGAGCTATCGCGATCTGCCGATCAGGCTTGCCGAATTCGGCAACGTCCATCGCTACGAGCCGTCCGGCGCGCTGCACGGGCTGATGCGGGTGCGCGGCTTCACGCAGGACGACGCCCACATCTTCTGCGCCGAGGAGCACCTCGCCGCCGAGTGCCTGAAGATCAACGCGCTGATCCTCTCGGTCTATGCCGATTTCGGCTTCACCGACGACCTCGTCATCAAGCTCTCGACCCGGCCCGCGAAGCGCGTCGGCGCCGACGCGATGTGGGACCACGCCGAGGAGGTGATGGGCAAGGTCCTGGAGCAGATCAGGGCCGAGTCCAACGGCGCGATCAGGACCGAGATCAATCCGGGCGAGGGCGCCTTCTACGGACCGAAGTTCGAATACGTCCTGCGCGACGCGATCGGGCGCGACTGGCAATGCGGCACGACTCAGGTCGATTTCAACCTGCCGGAGCGCTTCGGAGCGTTCTACATCGGCTCGGACGGCGAGAAGAAGACGCCGAGCATGGTCCACCGCGCGATCTGCGGCTCGCTGGAGCGCTTCTGCGGCATCCTGATCGAGAACTTCGCCGGCCATTTTCCGCTCTGGCTCGCGCCGGAGCAGATCCTGGTCTGCCCGATCACCTCGGAGGCCGATGCCTATGCCGAGGCCGTGACCATGGCCTGCCTGTCCGAGGGCCTGCGGGCGCGCGCCGATCTGCGCAACGAGAAGATCAGCTACAAGGTGCGCGAGCACTCGCTGGCCAAGGTTCCGGTGATCCTCGCCGTCGGCAAGCGCGAGGCCGAGGAGCGCACGGTCACGGTCCGGCGGCTGGGCAGCCAGGCGCAGACCGTGATGCCGCTCGACGCGATGATCGCTGCGCTGACGGAGGAGGCGACCCCGCCCGACCTGAAGCGGCTCAGGGCGGCGCGGGCTGGCTGACCCGTCATTGCGAGGAGCGCAGCGACGAGGCAATCCAGGGCGGCGGAGCCCTACGTCCTTCCGGATTGCTTCGCCGCGCTCGCAATGACGGGGACAGCCCTGCGCTCATCCTCGCCAGATCCACATCCGCCATGCCAGATTGCCGCCCATGCTGACCGGCTCCTATCACAAGCGCCTCGATGCCGACCTGACCCGCTGGGTCGGCGAGGGCCTCGTCTCTCCCGCAAGCGCGACCGCGATCCGCCAATCGCTGGTGCGCGAGGGCGGCTTCAGGCTGCCCGGGCTGCTCGGCCTGTTCGGCGGGCTGCTGATCGCCTCCAGCGTCGCGGCCTTCGTGGCGGCGAACTGGGAGGAGATGCCGCGGCTGCTCAAGCTCGGCATGATCCTCGCCGGGATCGCCGGCGCGTTCTTCATCGCCGCGCGGCTGGAAGCCAAGGGCTCGACCATGGGCGCGAACGCGGCCTCGACCTGCGGCGTCCTGATCTTCGCGGCCGGCATCGCGCTGGTCGGGCAGATGTATCATCTGCCGACCGACTGGGCGGCCGGCGCCTTCCTGATCGCGCTCGGCGCGCTCGCCGTCGCCGTCCTGCTGCGCTCCGACGGCGCGCTGATCATCGCCTTCCTCGCCTTGGCGAGCTGGAGCTTCGGACGCTGGAGCGAGCAGCAGGACGCGGCGCCGCACTGGCCGTTCTTCATCCTGTTCCTGCCGGCCTTGTGGCTGGCTCTCGGCCGCCCCGGCCGCCTCGTCCATCACGCCGCCGTGCTGTCGCTGGCGATGTGGCTCGCGCTGGTCCCCGGCGACTGGATCAACGGCCCCTTCGATTACGGGCTGATCGCCTATGGCCTCGCCGTGTCCTGCGCCTTCGTGGCGCTCGGCGCGCTGGCGCTCGATCGGGGCCTGCCGCCGCTCGTCAGCGCCCTCCTGCCCTGGGGGCTGCTCGGCCTGACGATCGCGCTCTGCGTCGAGCTCGTCCGCATCCTCGACGCCAGCCTGTCGGGCGCCGGCAGCTCGGGCACGGCGATCTACCTCGCCTATCTCGCCGCGGCGCCGGCGATCGCGGCGCTGGCATCGCTGTCGCGCGAGCGGCGCTTCGCCTGGACGCTCGCCGCCGCGCTGCTGCTGTCGCTCCTGATCCCGGTCGTGTTCTGGAGCGGCGGCGTGGTCAGGCTGCCCGGCAAGGTCATCGTCGCGAGCCTGATCCTGTCGATCGCGATCGCGCTCGTCGCGGCGGGTGCGGCCGGCGGCGTGCGTCGGCTGACGCTGGCTGGCTCGGGCCTGTTCTTCGTCGCCGTGCTGATCCTGCTCTGGCAGACGATCGGCACGCTGCTCGACCAGTCGCTGTTCTTCCTCGTCGGCGGCGCGGCCCTGCTCGGGATGGCGTCGCTGACGCGGCGGCTCGTGGCGCGCTTCGCGAAGCCGCGGGGAGAGCCGGCATGATCGCGGTTCCCTCGCCCGACGCGCTCACCGCCCGCGTGCCCGCGCCCTGGCGCGCGCTCGCCGCCATGCTCGTGCTGAGCGGCGTGATCCTGCTCGTGGTCGAGAGCCGGGCGCGCATCCTGCGCTCTGGCGTCGAGATACGGCTGAAAACCGCGCCGGTCGATCCGCGCGACCTGTTTCGCGGCGACTATGTCGTGCTGGGCTACGAGATCGGCGCGATCGAGCTCGGAAGCGTCGCTGGTGACCGCGAGTTCAGGCGCGGCGACACGATCTACGTTCAGCTCGCGCAGGATGGCGAGGGCTTCGCCCGCGTGACCGGCGCGTTCAAGGCGAAGCCGGCCGGCGCCGGGCCGGTCATCGCCGGCCGGGTGCGTTCGGCGTCGCCCACGAGGCTGACCGTCGGCTACGGCCTCGAAAGCTATTTCGTGCCGCAGGGCGGCGGGCTTGCGATCGAGCGCACCGAGCGCAAGCGGATCGAGATCGTCGCCGCCGTCGCGTCCTCCGGCGAGGCTGCGATCAAGCGGCTGCTGATCGACGGCAAGCTCGTCCATGCCGAGCCGCCTTATTGACGCGCCGCTCTCCCAGCCCGTCTCCGACCTTGACGCCCTGAACACGCGCTTGTGATGACGCATTGACATCCATGACACCTTTCCGCCGTATATGAACGTAAGATGAATGGAAGAGTTGGCTTCCGTTCATGTTCGCTACGCGGGCGAGAGCCTGGAGAGGGATCGGTTCGTGGCGCAGGCGGCATCATTCGGGCGCTTTCTGGCTTTCGGCGGCGGCATGGCCGCCGTGGAGGCGCGCCCGGTGCGCGACGCCAGGATCGACGTGATTCGCGGCCTCGCTCTGCTGTTCATCTTCGTGAACCACATGCCCGGCAACATCGTCGCCGGGTACATGCCGCACAATTTCGGCTTCTCCGACTCCGCCGACGGCTTCGTGCTGCTGGCGGGCATTTCGGCGACGCTCGCCTATGGCGGGCTGATCGACCGGCGTGGCCTTTTGGCCGGCGCGAAGAAGATCGGCCAGCGGCTCTGGACGCTCTATGTCGCACATGCCGCGGTCTTCCTGCTGGTCTGCGCCGTGGTCGCGACCGCCGTGGCCCAGACCCGCAACCCCCTCTATATCGAGGCGGTCAACATCCAGCCGCTGTTCATCGAACCGCTGCGGGCGGTCTTCGACGCGCTGACCCTGCGCTACCAGCCCTATTACCTCGACATCCTGCCGCTCTACATCGTGCTGCTCGGCCTGTTCCCGGCGATCTATGTCGGGATGCGCTTCAACCCGCTGCTGACGCTCTCGGCCTCGCTGGCGCTCTGGTTCTCGGCCGGCCTGTTCGGGCTGAACCTGCCCAACACCGGCGCGGGCGGCTGGTTCTTCAACCCTTTCGCCTGGCAGCTCGTCTTCGTGCTCGGCGTGCTGATCGGCAGGTCGGCGCAGCTCGGCCTCACCGCGCCGAGGCTGCGGATCGTGGACGTGGCGGCGCTTGGTTTCCTGCTGTTCGCGCTCGCGATCAAGACCTCGTCGGGAAACCCGTTCGGGATCGCCCTGCTCAACGACTGGATCGAACAGGTTCAGCTCGGCACGGACAAGACCAACCTCGCCTTCGTGCGCGTGGCGCATGTGCTGGCGCTGGCCTGGCTCGCGATCCGCTATCTGCCGGCCGGCGGCGCGCTGCTCGCTACCGCCGCGGGACGCTTGCTCGCCCATGCGGGGCGGCACTCGCTGGAGGTGTTCTGCGTCGGGATCGTCCTCTCCGTCGCCGGACAGATCGTCATGGCCGAAACCGGCTTCGCGCTGGGCGTCCAGTTGCTGATTTCGGGCGTCGGCGTTATGATCCTGCTCGGTCTGGGGGTTTTCCTGTCTTGGTTCAAGGCGTCACACCACCATCGCGCCGCGGAGGCTGCCCTGCCGGCGTCCGGCGTCTCGCCGCAGCAATCCTGATCGCCGGGTCCTGGACGGGTCAGGCCGCCGCCGACCCGATGACGCTTGCCGACAAGAGCGATCCGCGCTGCCGCTTCGGCGCGGCCCAGCAGCCCTTCCAGCCGATGCTGCCTGCCGCCGCCAGGACGCTGCGGGAAACCGGGGCGCTGACCATCGTCGCGCTCGGCTCCTCCACGACAGCGGGTTCGGGAGCGAGCGCCACGGACAGGAGCTACCCGGCCGTGCTCGAGGCCGAGCTGAAGCGCCGTCTGCCCGATCGTGAGATCAAGGTCGTCAACAAGGGCATCGGCGGCCAGTCGGCCTACGACATGCTCCTGCGCATGGACGCCGACGTCATCGAGGCGAAGCCCGCCATCGTGATCTGGCAGACCGTGGTCAACGACGCTATCCGCCATGTCGGCGAGGAGAAGCTCGCCAAGATCCTGACCAAGGGCATCAGGAAGGTGCAGGCGGCCGGCATCGACATGGTCCTGATGGACCTGCAATGGCTGCCTCGCGAGGAGCGCTATCCGAAATACGACGACTACCGGACGGTCCTGGCGAAGACGGCCGACGAGCACGGCGTCTCGATCTTCCCGCGCTACGCGATGATGAAGAACTGGGCGCGCGCGAAGCAGTTTACCGACGAGGAACTCGTCGGGATGGACGGGATGGGCATGGTCGATGCGGGCTATCGCTGCCTCGCCGTTCGGATCGCCGACGGTCTCGTCGGCGCATTGACCGACGCCAGGCCAGGCTTCGCCGAGAGCCCCAAGCCGACCAACTGAGTCAATTCGGAGCTCGTCCCGAAACTCGCTCCGGCGAGTCGGCTGGCGTGCTTTCGAGAACCGGAGCGGACTTATTTGTCCGTGAGCACCGGAAGCGCGGAAGGCCGTGTCAGACGGTCGCTGGAGCAGAGTTTAGGGACGGGCTTAGCGCGCCAGGACCTCGATGTCGCGGTCGGAACCCGTCTCGACCTTGAACTCGCGCGAGAAGACCCGGCCCTCCTGCCGCGCGATCAGGACATAGTCGCCCTCGGCCAGGATCACCTGCGGAAACGCGCCGATCGCCTCGCGGATGACGTCGCCGCCCGGCGTCAGCACGCTGAAGCCGGTGCCGGCGAAGGCCTCGCCGCCCGAGGCCGCGACCAATTTCAGGGTGACGCGCGCGGCGCGATGATGCAGCGTCGCCTGGGTGACCTTGCCAGTTTCGACCTTGACGTCGGCGCGCTGGATCGCGTTGGAATCGCCATAGGTCGAGACGACGTTGTAAGTACCCTCGGGCAGCCGGATGAGCTCTCCGGCCTTGGCGTTGGAGACGACGAGGCGGCCTTCCGAATTGCCTTGCAGGGGCACGAAGACCGAGAAATTCAGAAGCGCCGCCGAAATCGGACTGTCTCCGACCGAACCGGCCAGAGAGAGCGCGCCGGCGCTGATCGCGATCTGGTCGCGCAGCCCCTGCGGTCCGAGCGTGATGCGCTTTGTGCCGCTGGCGAAGCCGTAGGCCGCGTGCAGCAGATAGGAGCCGGGCTCCAGCGCGAAGACGGGCTCGGCCTCGGTCGAGCGCGCGACGATGCGCGGCGGCGTTCCGTCGGCCGTCTCGGCCAGCACGCGCCAGACCAGCCCGGAGCGGATCGGCTTGCGGTCGTTGGCGAACTGCGCGCTCAGCGTCAGCGGCGCGGTCGCCGCGACCGAGCCTTGCGGCGCTCCCGGCACGATGGCGGCCGGCGGCGGCTGCGGCGCCTGCGCCTGCGCCGATGCGGGCAGGGGCGCGCCGAGCAGGGCCGCGACGAGAAACAGCCTGACCATTCCTTTATTCATCGCCCTTCACTCATCGCGAATGCGTCCAGTTCAAACATGAGCCGGCCTCGGGCCGTCCCTGCGCCAGGTTCTGAGCAGGCTCGCTTGTCCTCATCATGGCGAAGCACTAGGTCTCAACCCAACTCTCAAGCCCGGATGCTTCATGACCGATACGCTCGACCTGCTCAAGCTGCGCCGCTCGGTGCCGCCGCAATTCCTCGCAGCCCCCGGTCCGGACGCAGGCCAGCTCGACCAGCTCCTGACCATCGCCGCGCGCGTGCCAGACCATGGCAAGCTCGCGCCCTGGCGCTTCATCGTCTTCGAGGGCCCGGGCCGCGACGAGGCCGGCGATATCGTGGCGAAGGCCTTCGCGGCGCGCAATCCCGACGCCGACGCGGAGAAGGTCGCATTCGAGCGCAACCGCCTGAGGCAGGCCCCGCTGATCGTCGCGGTCGTCTCCAAAGCCGGTCCGCATCCAAAAATCCCGGTCTGGGAGCAGGAGCTCTCGGCCGGCGCGGTCTGCATGAACCTGCTGGTCGCGGCGCAGGCGATGGGGTTCGGCGCATGCTGGCTGACGAACTGGTTCTCCTTCGACCGGGACGTGCTGGCCGCCTTCGGGCTGAGCGGGGAGGAGCGCATCGCCGGCTTCGTCCATATCGGCACGCCGGAGACGGCGCCGGCCGATCGCGAGCGTCCGACGCTCTCGGCCATCGTCAGCCGGTTCGGAGCCTGAAATGATCTATTCGACCGCGCTACAGGACCACGGCCTGCCGCACGACCCGTTCAAGGCGATCGTGACGCCCCGGCCGATCGGCTGGATCACGGCGCTGAACGGCAAGGGCGAGGTCAATCTCTCGCCCTACAGCTTCTTCAACGCCGTCTCGTCGCGGCCGCACATGGTCATGTTCACCTCCGAGGAGAAGAAGGACGCCGTCGCCTTCGTCGAGGAGACGGGCGAATTCACCTGCTCGATCGTCAGCAAGGCTCTGGCGCGGCAGATGAACCTGACCTCGGCGCCTCTCCCTCGGGGCCAAAGCGAATACGCCCATGCCGGGCTGAAGATGGCCCCGTCCACATTCGTCAAGCCGCCGCGCGTGGCGGGCAGCCCCGCCGCGCTGGAGTGCAAGACAGTTTCGATCCAGCAGCTCAGTGATCTCGACGGCAATGTCCTGCCGCGCTGGATGGTGATCGGCCAGGTCGTCGGCATCTACATGGACGACGCCTGCATCCGCGACGGCCGCTTCGACACCGCCGCCGCCAATCCGATCGCGCGCTGCGGCTATGCCGACTATGCCGAGGTCGATAGACTGTTCTCGATCATCCGCCCGCCCGGAGGGTGAGGAGAGCCGATTTGCGGCAGCCCTACGAGCCCGACGACGACTGGAAGATGACCGTCAACCTGCTGGCGGTGATCGTCGCGCTTCTCGTGCTCGGCGCGGGCATCTGGCTGGTCTTCGAGCTCGACCGGGCCAGGAAGGCGCAGGACTGCCTCTCGTCGACGATGCGGGCCTGCCGGCAGATCAGGACGTAGGCGCCGGCGCGTCGCGCGTAATACTGGGCGGCGCAACGGTTTTTGGGAAGACACATCCTCTGCCCCGCCAGCGGCGCAACGGTAGTCGGCACACTCTCCTGCGTAAAGTCTCTAGCCCACGGCGAGCGGACCGGCAGCCTTCCACTCGACCATCGTCGCCCGCGCGGCATTGACCGCCGCAACGTCGAGCGAACGCCGTCCGGTAGCCTCAGGCGCGGCGGATCGAGCGTCACGACGCCGCCCGGCGCGAGCGCCGTCACGGCGCGCTGCGCAGCCGCCGCAATGCATGCTGTCGATCGCGAAAACCCGAGTCATCGGAATCGCCTTCGGGATTCTATTCAGCCAGCGTCTCCGCCCGCGCCTTGAGGCGCCGCGCCCTGACCAGATGGGGACGGTCGAGCATTTCGCCGTCGAGCCCGATCACGCCCTGGCCGGGATTTTCGGCGAAGAGCGCGATAATCGCCTCGGCCTTGGCGAGTTGCTCGGGCGCCGGCGCGAAGACCTCGTTCGCCGGCCCGACCTGCGCCGGGTGGATCGCCATCTTGCCGGTGAAGCCGTCGCGCCGCGCGGCGAGGCATTCGGCCCGGAAGCCGTCATCGTCGCGGAAATTGGTGAAGACGGTGTCGATCGCGTCGACCTGCGCGGCCGCGGCCGCGAACAGCGTCAGCGCGCGGGCGAGGCGGTAGGGGTCGGCATAGCTGCCGTCGCCAAGCCGGTTGGTCTCCGCGCCGAGGTCGGCGGAGAGGTCTTCCGCGCCCCAGGTCAGGGCGGCGAGCCGGTGCGTCGCGCCGGCATAGCTGCCGAGGCCGAAGATGCCCTTTCCGGTCTCGGTCGCGATCGGGATGATGCGCGTGCCGCCATCGGGCAGGTCGCCCTCGGCCTCGCGCACCGCGATCTTGGCGGCGAGATGGCTGACATCGACGCCGCCCTCGGCCTTGGGCAGCATGATCGCGTCCGGTGCGCCCGGCATCACCGCGTCGAGATCGGCCTCGGTCAGCCCGGTCGAGAGCGCGTTGACGCGCACGATCAGGAGCGGCCGTCTGGCCTGCGCCCTGACGGCCTTGAGGAAATCGAGGGTGATGGTCCGGGCCCGCGGCTTGGCGTCGAGCGCGACCGAATCCTCGAGATCGATAATCAGCGCGTCGGCCCCGCACTCCAGGCCTCTCCGCTGCTTCTTCGGGCTGTCGCCCGGAACGAACAGGAGCGAGCGCATGCCGGTCAGACCGCGATCGCGGGGGGCGCCGGATGCCTGCGCATGAAGGCCTGGCGGCGGCACTGCGCCACCAGCGTCCCATCCTGCTTGTAGGCCCTGTGCTGGAACTCGACGATGCCGGCATCGGGCCGCGAGCGCGACTCGCGCTTGGCGACGATCTCGGTCGTGCAGTTGATCGTGTCGCCCTCGAAGAGCGGGGCCGGGAAGGTCACGTCGGTCATGCCGAGATTGCCGATCGTGGTGCCGACCGTGGTGTCGTTGACCGAGATGCCGATCATCAGCCCGAGCGTGAACAGCGAGTTCATCAGCGGCCTGCCCCATTCGGTCTCGGTCGCGCAGAAATGCGCGTCGATATGAAGCGGTTGCGGGTTCAGCGTCATGTTGGAGAACAGCATGTTGTCCATCTGCGTGACCGTGCGGGTCAGCCCATGCTCGATCACGGAGCCGACGACGAAATCCTCGAAATAGATGCCGCCGCGCTTGTGCCGCTGTCCATCCGCCATGGCCGTCCAACTCCTTGACTCGCGGATATCTTCGGCACGTCGCCGATTCCCGCGCTTAACGGTTCGCTTACCATAATCGGGCCACTCTCCACAGGCGCTGCCGCGTCCGGCGGCGGCGACCCGGCGGCAGTCTCGCGCCCGAGAGTTCCGATGTTCCTGTTCAGCACGCCGCAGACAAAAGAGACAGCCCCCGCCAACCCCGTCGTCAGCGCCATCCGCGACGGCGCGCAGAAGACCGGAGCCGGCTTCGACTATCTGCTGAAGACGGCGCAGCGGGAATCGGCGCTGGAGCCCGACGCCAAGGCCAGGACCTCGAGCGCGACCGGCCTGTTCCAGTTCATCGAGCAGACCTGGCTCGCCATGGTCAAGCAGGAAGGGCCCAAGCAGGGCCTGAGCGACTACGCCAGCGCGATCAGCGAAAGCGAAGGCGGCCGCCTGACCGTCGCCGACCCCGCCGCGCGCGAAAAGATCCTGCAACTGCGCACCGATCCGCAGGTTTCGGCCGTGATGGCCGGCGCGCTGACGCAGAAGAACCGCGAGCAGCTCACGGCCAGCCTCGGCCGCCAGCCGAATGCCGGCGAGCTCTACATGGCCCATGTGCTCGGCGCGCGCGGGGCCTCCGACCTGATCCGCGCCGCGATGAGCGATCCGACGCGGGCCGTAGCCAGGGATTTCCCCGACGCCGCCGCCGCCAACAAGGGCATCTTCTTCGACAAGGCCGGCCGCGCCCGCGGCGCGCAGGAGGTCTATGGCATGCTGGCCGCGAGCCACGCCAACACGCAGCTCGCCGCCGCTACGACGGCCTCGCAGCCCGCTGCCGCCGGGCAGGGCGCCGACCAGCCGGCCCAGATCGCGGCCGCGCTAGCGCCGGGCCGGGCGCGCGGGCTGATCGGGCTGTTCTCGACCGAGGGCTCGCGCGAGCCGGTCTCGAAAGCCGTCGCCAATCTCTGGACCACGCCACGCAGCGGCGGCACGCGGATGGCCTCGCTCGACGAAGGCTCGCGCTACTTCCCGCGCCAGACGCAGAACGACGCCTCGCCGGCCGCGCCCGCTGGCGCGATCGCCGCGCAGACGGCCGCGGCCACGCCCGCCACCCCGGTCCGAGCGCCGCTGCCGCCATCGCGGCCGGTCGAGCTGACGCAGCCGGCAGCCGTGGCCGCGCAACCGCAGGCCAAGGTCGCGAAGCCGCGCCGCGCCCCGCTCGACCTGTCCTCCTTCATGATCCAGCGGAGCGGCACGTGATCGTCCGCCGCTTCCTGCTCTGGGCCCGCACGGCCACGGCGCAGGCGCGCGCCGAAGGCGCGGCCGCGCTCGCCGGCGCCTATCTGCGCTCCGGCATGGGCGAGGAGGACCGGCGCGAGGCCGAGACCGCGCTGATCGCGCTGATCGACGATCCCTCGCCGCTGGTGCGCCGCGCCATCGCCGAGGAGATGGCCGCCTCTCCTCACGCCCCGCGCAACCTCGTTCTCGGCCTGATCGCCGACCAGAGCGATGTCGCGGCGCTCCTTCTCGCCCATTCGCCGGTGCTCGGCGAAGCCGATCTGGTCGACGCCGCCGCGATCGGAGACGCCCTCGCGCAGCGCGCCATCGCCCAGCGACCGCATCTGCCCGCCAGCGTCGCCGCGGCTCTCGCCGAGGTCGGCGTCGAGGAGGCGCTGGTCGCGCTGGTGCGCAATCCGAGCGCCAGGATTCCCGATTTCTCGCTGGAACGCATGGTCGAGCGCGCCGGCGAGTTCGGCCCTTTGCGCGAGGCGCTTCTGGCGCGCGAGGATCTGCCGGCCGGCCTGCGCCAGACCATCGCGGCGCATGTCTCGGACGCTCTGACGAGTTTCGTCACGCATTGCGGCTGGCTCTCGCCGGAGCGCAGCGCCCGGCTCGCCCGCGAGGCGACCGAGCGCGTCGCGGTCGCTCTGGCGGCCGGGACCGAGGAGAGCGATGCGCCAGCGATCGTCGAGGTGCTGCGGGCTCAAGGCAGGCTCACGCCCGGGCTGATGCTGCGCTCGCTGCTCAGCGCCGAGCCGGCGCTTGCGGAGGCCGCCTTCGTCTCGCTGTCGGAACTGCCCGCGACCCGCGTCGCGGCGCTTTTGCGCGACCGGCGCGGCTCGGGCCTGAAGGCGCTCTACCGCAAGGCCGGATTGCCCGACGCGGTGCAGCCGGCCTTCACGGCAGCGATCATGGCGCTGAACGCGCGCGGCTTCGATCTGGCAGGCGGCGGACGCGGGCTCGATCGCGGCCTGCTGCGCGATGTTCTGATCGCGGTCGAGGCGCTGGACGATCCCGGCTCCAACGCGCTGATGGCGCTGCTGCGCCGGATGGATGCGGAAGCCGCCCGCGAGGAGGCCCGCGCCATGGCGGACTCGCTCGCCGACGATGCGGCGCTCGCCTTCCTGGTCGAGGCCGATCCGGCGCTGCTGGTCGAGCTCGAGATCGGGGATGTGCGGCGCGCGGCTTGATCGTATTGTTTGCCTGCGGCGAGGGGCAGGGGACCGAAGCGAAGAGCTCTTGAATGGCACGCGTGATCCTTCCCTCCCAGCGCCTGAACGCCGCGCAGGAACAGCAGCGGCTCGACGCGCTGGCGCGATACGACGTGCTGGATACGCCGCCGGAGCAGGTCTTCGACGGGCTGACGCAACTGGCGAGGCGCGTCTTCGGCGTCTCGATGTCAACGCTCACCTTCGTCGACGGCCATCGCCAGTGGTTCAAGTCGCGTCAGGGCGTCGAGGCCTGCGAGACCGGTCGCGGGCCGGCGCTGTGCTACGCGGTGATCCAGGAGGGCGCGCCGCTCACCATTCCGGACACCACCCGCGACGAGCGCTTCCGCGACAACCCCTTCGTGACCGGCGAGCCGCATATCCGCTTCTATGCCGGTTATCCTTTGCGGGCGCCCGATGGCCAGGTGCTCGGCACATTATGCGTGATGGACCAGCAGCCGCGCGCTTTCAGCGAGAACGACGGCGAGACGCTCGCCGAATTCGGTGGCCTCACCACCGAGATGCTGGAGATGCGCCGCCGCCTGCTTGCCGCCGAGGGCCGTGGTCGCGAGGCAAAGCCCACTGACGCGGTCCTGGCGGCCGGCCGGATGACCTTCGACAACGGCCGGGCGAGCGTCGACTGCACGGTGCGGATGCTGTCCCGCTCGGCGGCGCAGGTCGACGTCATCAGCGCTGCAGGCATTCCCGACCGGGTCGCCCTCGTGATCGCGGCGGCCGGCTTGTCACGGCTGTGCAACGTCACCGCGCGGTCTGAACGGCGCGTCGAGCTCGCGTTCGAGAGCTAGAACCGCCTGCTCAATACCCGAACTGCTCCCTGAGAATCCGCTCGTCCAGGCTGTGTCCCGGATCGTGCAGCATGACGAGGTCGACGCTGCGGTCGATCTCGATCGAGACCGAGACGACGTTCTCGATCTGGGTATGGTCGGCGACCGCGCTGACCGGGCGCTTGGCCGGCTCCAGCACCTCGATCGTCACCTGAGCATGGTCCGGCAGCAGCGCGCCGCGCCAGCGCCGCGGGCGGAAGGCCGAGATCGGCGTCAGCGCCAGGAGTGGCGCGTCGAGCGGCAGGATCGGCCCGTTGGCGGAGAGGTTGTAGGCGGTGGAGCCCGCCGGCGTCGCCAGCAGCACGCCGTCGGCGACGAGCTCGGTCAGGCGGACCTGGCCATCGATCGAAATCCGCAGCTTGGCGGCCTGGTAGGAGCGGCGCAGCAGCGAGACCTCGTTGATCGCCTTGGCCTGGACCTCGCTGCCGCCCTGGTCGAGCGCGCGCATCGAGAGCGGATGGACGACGCTGCGCTGCGCCGCCTCGAGCTTCTTCGAGAGGCCGCGCTCGCGGAACTCGTTCATCAGGAAGCCGACCGAGCCGCGGTTCATGCCGTAGATCGGCTTGGCGGCGCCGAGGAAGCGGTGCAGCACCTGCAGCATCAGCCCGTCGCCGCCGAGCGCCACGATGACGTCGGCCTCGGCCGGGTCGGCGTTGCCGTAGCGGTCGACGAGCCTGGCGAGCGCGGCCTGCGCCTCGGGCGTCTCGCTGGCGATGAAGGAGATGGCTGAGTAACGCTCGGTCATCGGGGATCCTGGCGGCGCGTGCCCGGAAAGGCCGCCATGCCTAGCACGGCCCGTGTTACGCCCGCGAGACCACGGCTAAGAAAAAGGCCGGGGTCGCCCCCGGCCTTTCGCATGACGATGCGAGCGCGATCTCAGATCGCCGGGCTCCATTGCACCGGCACCATCTCGTAGCCGTTGCCGGACTTGGCGATGTAGCCCGTGGCCGGGAATGGCGCATGGTAGAAGGCGACCTGCATCTTGTCGGCCGCGACCATGTCGAGCAGCTTGCGCCGGGTCGCGGCGGCCTGCGGACCGTCCATGTCGAACACGGCCGACCAGTCGGGATTGCGCACGAACAGGGCCGGGTGGTTGGTGGTGTCGGACATCACCATCATCCTGCCCGAGCCCGACGCCAGCGCGAAGGTGGTGTGGCCGGGCGTGTGGCCGGGCGCGGCGATGGCGGTGATGCCGGGCAGGATCTCCTTGCCGGCCTCGAACTGCCTCACATCCCTGGCGACGGGGCCGAAGACGCGGCGGACGCCGCCGAAGGCGCCCTTCATCGCTTCCGGAGCCGCGTTCATCTTGGCGTCGTCCATCCAGAAGGCCCATTCGGCCGCCGGGACCATGACCTCGGCGTTCGCGAACACGGCGGCGCCGTCCTTCAGCCGGAAGCCGTTGATGTGGTCGCCGTGGAAATGGCTGAACACCACGGTCGAGACGTCCTTGGGGTCGAAGCCGGCGGCCTTGAAATTGGCCATCCAGCGTCCGGAAGTCGGCGCGCCGGAGTCGCCGTTGCCGGTGTCGATCAGCGTCAGCTTGCCGCCGTTCTCGATGGCGAGCGTGGTGAAGGAGATGTTCAGCGCGTCGGCCGGCAGGAAGGCCTGCTCCATCGCCTTCCTGACGTCGGCGAGTTCGGCGTTGCGGACGAAACCCTCGAGCGGGCGACGGGCGAAGCCGTCGTTGATGGCGGTGACGGTGATGTCGCCGACCTTGTAGCGGTAGAATCCGGGGGCCTGGGTCACGGGCGCTCCTTGTGCAAGAGCCGGGCTGATGCCGGCGGGAAGATCGAAGGCGGCGGCGGCGGCGAGCGCGCCCGCGCCGACCATCACGGTGCGGCGCGACGGATCGTGATCATGCATATGGTCTTCTCCCCTCGGCTCGGTCGGAGCCCGCGCGTGAACCTAACGGCAGCAAGGCCATGTTCAACTGCCCCGGCCATGCGGACAGTCAAGTTTCCGTGAGCGACGGCGGCTGACGCCGGCTCAGGTCCGCCGGTTGAGCGCGCGCGCGCCCGCGCCGGACAGGCCCCGTAGGGCGAAGGCGCGCAGCATCGCCGCGCAGAGGGCCAGCGAGCCCATGGCGGCATTGCCAGAGCAGTCGGCGACGATGGCCTGGAAGGCGGCGCTCTCCTCGGCCGCGAGGCATTGCAGGCTCCAGTTCCAGTCCGGCGCCTTCTGGCGCAGCATCGCGACGGCGACGTCGATATCGGCGCTGACGGTGCCCAGCGTCTTCCAGAGCGCGCCCTGCTGGTAAATGCCGCCGGCCGGCGCGCGGCGGCTGACCATGTTCATCGGCTTGCGGCGGACCGTATAGCCGAGCGCCTCGTAGATGTCGGCGTCGAGCGTGCGATCGGGCTTGGCGGAGCCTTCGCAGCGCTGCGCCAGCGCGAGGAGATGATCGGGGCTGTCCATCGATCCTGTTGTCTCCGGGCGGACCGTCGAGGGCGGTTCGTCCTGCCATTCCATCAGGCAAATCTCGCGCCGTCCATATGGTCGCGCCCTTGGGGGCTGGTGCCGGCGGAGAGGATCGAACTCCCGACCTTCGGTTTACAAAACCGCTGCACTACCGCTGTGCTACGCCGGCCCAGACTGACCCGCCAGCGGTTACCAGCCCGCCGGGTCGAGGGCAAGGTCGCGACCCGCACTGCTTCTCCGGCGGTTTGCGCCGCGCCCCAACGAAAAAGCCCCGCCGGTGAGGGCGGGGCTTCGTCCCGACGTTCCTGGTCAGGCGATCAGGCCTTGTTCTCGTAGGTCATGATGTCGCGATCCTTGGTCTCCGGGACGAAGAGCATGCCGATGACGAAGGTCATGAGCGCGATCACGATCGGGTACCAGAGGCCGTAATAAATGTCGCCGGTGCCGGCCACCATCGCGAACGAGGTCGCGGGCAGCAGGCCGCCGAACCAGCCGTTGCCGATATGGTAGGGCAGCGACATGCCGGTGTAGCGGATGCGGGTCGGGAAGAGCTCGACCAGCGCCGCGGCGACGGGCCCGTAGACCATGGTGACGTAGACGACCAGGATCGTCAGGATGCCGATGATCTTCAGTGACTGCGCGTTGAACAGCGCGCCGAGGAAGCCGGTCTTGACGATGCGGGCGTCGCCCGCCGCCGGATAGCCGGCCGCGGCCGCCTCCCGTGCGATGGTGGCGGCGAAGGCGCCGTCGATCGCGACGTCCTTGCCGTTGACGGTGACCTTGGCCGGCGTCCCGGCCGTGGCCGGGGCCTGGGTGTAGACGATCGCCTGCGTCGCCAGCGTGCGACGCGCGATGTCGCAGGGCTGGGTGAAGGTGCGCACGCCGACGGGGTCGAACACCGAGCCGCAGGTGGCGGGATCGGCGACGACCTGGACCTTGACGTTCTCATGCGCCGCGGCGAGCCCCGGATTGGCGGCCTTGGTCAGCGCGCCGAACAGCGGGAAATAGGTCAGCGCCGCGATCAGGCAGCCGGCCAGGATGATCGGCTTGCGGCCGATCTTGTCCGACAGCGAGCCGAAGACGATGAAGCCGGCGGTGCCGAGGATGAGCGACCAGGCGATCAGCACATTGGCGGTGTAGAGATCGACCTTGAGGATGCTCTGAATGAAGAACAGCGCGTAGAACTGGCCCGTGTACCAGACGACGGCCTGGCCGGCGGTGAGGCCGAACAGCGCGAGCAGCGCGATCTTGGCGTTCTTCCAGTTGCCGAAAGCCTCGGACAACGGCGCCTTCGAGCCGGTGCCCTCTTCCTTCATCTTCTTGAAGGCCGGCGACTCCTGCATCTGGAGACGGATCCAGACCGAGATGGCGAGCAGGATAATCGAGGCCAGGAACGGGATGCGCCAGCCCCAGGCGGCGAAATCGGCCTCGCCCATGGTGGTGCGGATGCCCAGGATGACGATCAGCGAGAGCAGCAGGCCGAGCGTCGCCGTGGTCTGGATCCACGAGGTGTAGAAGCCGCGCCGTCCGACGGGGGCGTGCTCGGCGACATAGACCGCCGCGCCGCCGTATTCGCCGCCGAGCGCCAGGCCCTGCAGCATGCGCAGCGCGATCAGGATGACCGGCGCGATCCAGCCGATCTGGGCGTAGGAGGGCAGCAGGCCGACGAGGAAGGTCGAGGCGCCCATGATCACGATCGTGACCAGGAAGGTGTATTTGCGGCCGATCAGGTCACCCAGGCGGCCGAAGAACAGCGCGCCGAAGGGGCGGACGAGGAAGCCGGCGGCGAAGGCGAGCAGCGCGAAGATGGCGCGGGTGTTGGGATCGAAGGCCGAGAAGAACTGCGCGCCGATCATCGCGGCGAGCGAACCGTAGAGATAGAAATCGTACCATTCGAAGACCGTGCCCAGCGACGAGGCCAGGATGACGCGTTTCTCTTCCTTGGTCATCGGGCGCGGTCCGGCCGCTGCCCCCGATGTCTGTGCTGCCATGCTCATGGCGTGCTCCCCTGCTATGTGCCCGGCAGCCCGGTGATCGCGGCTGCCCGTTTCGATGCGGCTCGATTTTGTTTTGACGCGATGCCGACTATGCCCGCGGGCGAGCGTGACGCCACGCCCATCGGGTCAGCGCGCACTGAAGCGCATGGAATCGTACCAGATCAATCAGGCACTTGGTCTTGCACCCTTAGGCGTAAGACGAAAGGCGGAGGCGCGTCTGCCGGCCGGCAGCAGGTTGAAGCGGCCGATCGCGGACGGGGCTTTCCTCGCGCCTCGACGGCACTATGATCGAGCCCGGAAGCCTCAGCGATGCGGATCGACGAGGAGGGTTTGCGATGCTGCGCGCGACGATTGCCGGACTGGCCCTGACGTTCGGGGCGCTGACCGGCCTGCCTGACGATGCGTCCGCCGCCGGCCGAGGTCACGGCGATGGAATTCGCGGCGTCGGCCAGCACGATGGCGGTCCGGGAGGGCGCGGCTTCGGCCACCGCGCCGACGACGCGCGGTCTCAACTGCGTGGCCATCACCGCGGCGAGGATCATCGCGGCCGGTTCCTCGGCGGGCCGGCGTTCCACGATCCGGCGAACCGGATGGCGGCGACGCGAGAGATCGAGGCCGAGCGGCCCGTTCCGATCGACCCGTTCGCCTTCGCCAACCTGCCGGCGCGGGCCGGCATCCCCTATCCGCCGCGGCCGGAGCCGACGCTCTACCGTATCGAAGGCAGGTCCGACCGGCCGGTGGTGCGGGTGATCCGGATCGCGGACGGGCAGGCGCGCGGCATGACGCGCGGCCTCCGCGCCGAGACCGGCGCGCTGCTGCTGACCGTGCCGGGGCGCCGCTGATCCATCCCCTTGTCCGAGCATCGGATTTCTCCGGAAAGTGGATTCCACTTTCCGAGCCGATGCTTCAGCGCCTGCGGCTGGCGGCGTAGAGCGCGATCGCGGTGGCGTTGGAGACGTTGAGGCTCGTGATCGCGCCCGGCGCCTCCAGCCGCGCGACCTGGTCGCAGAGCTCGCGCGTGCGCTGGCGCAGCCCCTTGCCCTCGGCGCCCATCACCATGACCAGAGGCCTGGTCAGCGTCACGTCGTCGAACGCGACCTCGCCGTCCGAATCAAAGCCGACGCGCTGGAAGCCGCGCTTGCCGAGGCGTTCGAGCGCGTCGCCGAGATTGCGCACCGCGACCAGCGGCACATGCTCCAGCGCGCCCGAGGCCGATTTCGCCAGGACGCCGGTGGCGGCCGGCGAATGGCGGATCGTGACGATCACCGCCGCGGCCGCGAAGGCGGCGGCCGAACGCAGGATCGCGCCGACATTGTGCGGATCGGTGATCTGGTCGAGCGCCAGCACGATCGAATCGTCCGGCAGGCTGTCGAGATCGGGCGAAGGCAGCGGGTCGCAGACGAGATAAAGCCCCTGATGCACCGAATCGGGCGTCAGCAGCCGGTCGATCCCGGAGGGGCGGACGATCTCGGCCCGGATCGGGAGTTCGCCGAGTTCGTCGGTGAGCCGTTTCAGCCCGTTCTCGGTCGCGAGCAGCCTGCGATGATGGCGCTTGCGGTTCTTCAGCGCCTCGATGACCGGGTGCACGCCATAGAGCACCGCCTCGTCGATCTCGCCCGGCCGATGGGGCGGCGGGCCGTCCTCGCGGCCGCGCGGGCGCTCGTCCCAGGATTTCGACGGATTTTGGGACTTTGACGGCTTTTGGCGAAACGGGGTTGGCATGGAAGGTTCCAGAATGGGCGAGGCCATGCCCTGCCATGATGCGCCGCGCTTGGCCAGAGCATGGCCACGGCCTGGCTTCGGCTTTCGCCGCAACCTCGTCGCGCTGCCGATTGGCGGCAATGGCTTTTTGGCGTTGACAGGCCGGACCCGGCTCACCATAAGTCCGGCCTCGCCTGCGCCCTCCCTTCGCGGTGGCCGCGGGTTGGCGGACGGGAACATTGGTTTCCAGGCGCGACACGGCGGGGGAATGTCCCGAGCGGCAAAGGGGGCGGACTGTAAATCCGCTGGCTATGCCTTCGCAGGTTCGAGTCCTGCTTCCCCCACCACCGTGTCCTCGCTATGCTGTCTGCCGCCGTATAGCGTCGGCCCGGCGCGGGTGTAGCTCAATGGTAGAGCAGCAGCCTTCCAAGCTGAATACCCGGGTTCGATTCCCGGTACCCGCTCCATCCTTCGCTCTGAAAGCCGGACTGCCGATCGTCAGCCCTCCGGCCGTCCGCGCGCGACGAGGAACGGCGTGCTTTCCAGCTCCGGCTCGTCGAAGGCGTCGAGATCGGCGCTGATCTCGGCGATGTCCTCGCGGAAGAAGGCGCTCGCGATGGCTATGGTGAGCCGCTCGGCGGCGATCGCCGCGCCGGGGATGTCGCTGGCGATCGCGCCGTGGCTGGCCGCCGCGCCGTGGTTCACGAGATGGATGCGCGAGAGTTCGGGCGGCGCGGCGGCCGTAAGCGACAGATCGGTCGGATGGTCGGCTTGGTCAGCATCCGCGCAATTCAGCAGGAGCGGCCGGGCCGCGCCAGCCTGAAATGGCGGCAGCGACCCGCGCGGGCCGAATGGAGCCCGAGCGGCGACGGCTATTTCAGGCTGCTGGCGAGGAAGGCCTGCAGGCGCTCGCTCCTCGGCTTGGCCAGCACATCCGCCGGCGCGCCTTCCTCCTCGATCACGCCGCGGTGCAGGAAGATCACCCGGCTCGCGACCTCGCGGGCGAAACCCATCTCATGGGTGACGACGAGCATGGTGCGCCCTTCCTCGGCGAGCGAGCGCATCACGCGCAGCACCTCGCCGACCAGCTCGGGATCGAGCGCCGAGGTCGGCTCGTCGAACAGCATCACCTCCGGCTCCATCGCGAGCGCCCGTGCGATCGCGACGCGCTGCTGCTCGCCGCCCGACATATGCGCCGGATAGGCGTCCTTGCGATGCGAGACGCCGACGCGGGCGAGATAGCGCCCAGCCCGCTCGACGGCCTCGGCCCTGGCGAGGCCGAGCACGCGGACCGGCGCCTCGATGACGTTCTCCAGCGCCGTCATATGGGCCCACAGGTTGAACTGCTGGAACACCATGGCGAGCTTCGCCCTGATCCGCTGGAGCTGGGCCGGATCGGCGGCGTCGAGCTCGCCCCTGCGGTCGGCCGTCAGGCGCAGCTCCTCGCCGCTGACCACGATGCGGCCGGCATTGGGCCGCTCCAGCAGGTTCAGGCAGCGCAGCACCGTGCTCTTGCCCGAGCCCGACGAGCCGATCATGGCGATGACGTCGCCGGAACTGGCCGCGAGCGAGACCCCCTTGAGCACCTCGACCGCGCCGAAGCTCTTGCGCAGGCCCTCGGCGCGGAGTTTTTCCACCGCCGCGGCGGCGACCACCGGCATCTCGATCATGGTCTGGTCCATGGTCATATCCTTCAGGGGCTGAGCAGTCGGCCGCTGCGCTTCGCGCTCGTCCCCGCGACCTTGCCGAGCCGCTTTCCGGGCGTGGCGAAACGGACCGAGGAGCGGGCGTAGAAGACGCCGCTCGACTGCGTCGCGACCTCCGTCGTCTCGCCGGTCAGCGGGTCGATGATCTCGGCGATGACCTCGCCGGCCGCGACCGTCTCGCCGACCTCGCGCCGGTAGACCAGGATGCCGGCGGCCGGCGCGATGATCGGCTCGGATGCTTCCAGCGGCGTCGGCGGGCAGAGCGGTTCGGGCAGCGTCGGCGCTTGGCCCGCCATGACGCCGGCATGGCGCAGGAAGGCGAGGATCGCGCCGGCGTCGCTGTCCGCGGTCGCGTGATCGACGTCGCGCTGGCCGCGCAGTTCGACCGTGACCGACTGGCAGCCGAAGGGCACGGGCCGGTTCGGGACGGCGGCGGCGAGTTCGGCCCAGGGCCGGCTGACCGCCTCGTCGAACGGATCGCCGCCCGAGACATCTGCCAAAAGCACGGCGCGCGCACCCAGAAGCGCCGCCAGCGGCGCGAAGGTCCCGGCCGAGGCGGTGTGAGTGTAGAGATGCATCGCGGCTTCGGCGTCGCAATGCAGGTCGAGCACGAGGTCGGCCGCCAAAGCGAGGCCGAGCAGCGTCTTCTTCAGATGCTCGGCCGGCGTGATGGCCGCTCGCGCGACCAACTCCTCGGCCAGCGCCCGCCGGACCAGCGCGGCATTCGCCGCCGGCTCATGACCGAGCCTGTCGCCGGTGCGCCCCGCCAAGGATTCGCCCAGCGCCGGGAAGTCCCGGTTGAAGTTGCCGCCATCGCTGAGCGAAAAGCGCCCGACCGGCTGGCCGAGCACCTGCTGGTTCAGGCCCAGCGGGTTGGCGACGGGCACGAGCACGACCTCGCCCTTGAGGTCGCCCGCCGCCTCGATCGCCGTCAGTTCGCGGCGTAGCGCCTGGGCGCATATCATGCCGGGGATCTCGTCGGCATGCAGCGCGGCCTGAACGTAGACGCACGGGCGCGCTCCGTGCCGGCCGAAGCGATGCACGGTCAGCGCGTGATGGACGCCGGGGCCGCCGGCGGGAATGGCGTAGATGTCGGTGATCATGATTTCAGGCCGGTTTCGCCTCGGCCGATTTCGGCCGAAGGTGCTTGAGGAAGCGCCCTTCGAGCAGCTTGACGATGCCGACGAGCGTGAAGGTGATGACGAAGTAGAACGCCGCCACCATGCCGAAGGCCTCGAGCGGGGCGAGGTTGTTGTAGTAGACGTCGCGCGCGGTGCGGGTCAGTTCGACGATGGTGACGGCGCTGGCGATCGAGGTCGCGTGCATCACCATGACGAGTTCGTTGCCGTATTGCGGCAAGGCGCGGCGGATCGCGCTCGGCAGCAGGATGCGGCGGTAGATCGACGGCGTCGACAGGCCGAGGCTGCGCGCCGCCTCAAGCTCGCCATTGGGCGTCTGGCGCAGCGCACCGGCCAGGATCTCGGTGGTGTAGGCGGTCGAGTTCAGAGCGAAGGCGAGCCAGGCGCAGAACCAGGCGTTGCGGAACAGCGGCCAGGCGACGCTCTCGCGCAGCCACTCGAACTGCGCCAGCCCGAAATAGATCATGTAGAGCTGCACCAGGAGCGGTGTGCCCCGGACGACATAGGTGTAGAGGAAGACCGGCTTCGCGAGCCACGGATTCGGCGAGACGCGCGCGATCGCCAGCGGCACCGAGAGCATGAACGAGGCCGAGACGCAGATCGCCATCAGGATCAGGCTGACCTTGAGCCCGTTCAGGTAGAGCGGCCAGGATTCCGCGATGAGGGCCCAGTCGATCATCGGAATTCGACCTTGCGAACGCCGAGCGAGAAGCGTCTCTCGACCCAGCCGAGGATCAGGATCGAGACGGTCGTCACGGCGAGATAGAGCGCTCCGATCGTCGCGTAGAAGGTGAAGGGCTCGCGCGTCGCCGCCGAGGCGAGGTTGGCGCGGTGGACCATGTCGTCGAGACCGATGATCGAGAGCAGCGCGGTCGCCTTGATCATCACCAGCCAGTTGTTGGTGAAGCCCGGAATGGCGTGGCGGACCATCTGCGGCAGCACGATCCGGCGCAGGACCAGGAGCCGGCTCATGCCATAGGCCTGGCCCGCTTCCGCCTGGCCGCGCGGGATCGCGAGGATCGCGCCGCGAAAGGTCTCGGTCAGATAGGCCCCGAAGATGAAGCCGAGCGTCGCCGTGCCGGCGATGAAGGGGTTGATGTCGAGATAGCCGAGGCCCGCCCTGTCGGCGAGCTTGTTGATCATGATCTGGCCGCCATAGAAGATCAGCAGCAGCAGGACGAGCTCGGGCAGGCCGCGGATCAGCGTGGTGTAGGCGTCGGCGGCGATATTGGCCGCGCGCGAGGGCGAGAGCTTGGCGGCCGCGCCGATGAGCCCGAAGACGCAGGCGATGGCGAGCGACGTCGCCGAGACCAGCAGCGTCGAGCGCAGGCCTTCGAGGATGGCGGGGAAATAGCCGTGCAGGAACATGCGGGCGCCCGATCGGCGCGGTCCAATACCGTCATGCCCGGGCTTGTGCCGAGCATCCACGTCTTGCGACGTTGGCAATGATCGCGCGGTTCAAAGACGTGGATCGTCGGGACAAGCCCGACCATGACGGGAGAGGGTGACGGGCGATGGAGGCGCCAGACGCTCACGGCCCCGAAATGTCGAAGTCGAAATACCTGTCGGCCAGCGCCTTGTAGCCGCCATTCGCCTTGAGCGCGGCGAGCGCGGCGTTGATCTGCGTGCGCAGCGCGTCGTCGTCCTTGCGCACCGCGATGCCGACGCCGGAGCCCGCGCCGATGCGGATCGCCGGGCCGAGCTGGGCGTAGCCCTTGCCCTCGGGCTTCTTCAGGAAGGCCTCGCCCGAGACGACCGAGGAGCCGAAGCCGACATCGGCGCGGCCGACCGCGAGTTCCATATAGACCTCGGTTTCCTTGCCGGCGAGGACGACGGTGCTCTCCCTGTAGTTCTCAGCCAGATAGGCGGCACGCGGCGAGTTGCGCAGCACGACGATGGTCTTGCCCTTGAGCGAGGCCGGCGAATGATCGGCGAAGGCGCCCGCCTTGGCGACGAAGCGCGAGGGCACGTCGTAATAGGGCTCGGAGAAATCGACCGACTTCTTGCGGGCGTCGGTGATCGTCATCGAGGCGACGATCAGGTCGAATTTCCTGGCGTTCAGCGCCGGGATCATCCCGTCGAATTCCTGCTGGACGAAGGAGCACTCGGCCTTCATCTGCGCGCAGACGGCATTGGCGATGTCGATGTCGAAGCCGCCGAGCTTGCCGTCCGGCGCGATCATCGAGAACGGGGGATAATTGCCCTCGACCCCGATGCGCAGTTTCTGCGCCTGGGCGAAGCTCGGCTGGGCGAGGACGGCGGACAGGACGGCCGCGAGGAAGCCGCGCTTGAGCATGATGATGTCTCCCGATGCGAATGACTGGATCTTTATGTCCTGCCCTGGCTTCACATTGGCAAATTATTTTCATATGGTCAAGTTATGAAAATATCTCTTCATTCACAAAATGGCGGCAACGGCGCGAGCGACGTCGCTTTCGCGGCGTCCGAACTCGGGCAGCGGCTGCTGAGCCTGCAGGGCGCGGGCTCGGCCTCGAACCGGGCGATCGCCGAGCATCTGCTGCGCAACCCGGTGCGCGGCGCGGCGCTGTCGATCGAGGATCTCGCCGCCGCCAGCGGCGTCTCGACCGCGACCCTGTCGCGCTTCGCCCGCGCGCTCGGCTATGGCGGCTTTCCGGATTTGCGCGCCGCGCTCGCGGACACGCTGCAATCGGTGCTGCGGCCCGTCGAGAAGCTGAAAGGCGCTTTCGCGCGCGGGGAGGGCGCGTTCGAGCCGCTGCGCGAGGGTCTGGAGGACACGCTCGCCAATCTGCGCGGCACGGCCGAAGGGCTCGAGCCGGCGGCGCTGGCGCGGATCGTCGCGCTGATCACGCAGGCGCGCTGCGTCTATGTGATGGGTTTCGGGCTCTCGGCCCATCTCGCGGGGCTCCTGACGCTCGGCCTGCAGCCCTTCCGCCAGCAGCTCGTCAACGTGGTCGAGTTCGGCGGCACCGAGAACGCGGCCGGCCGGCTGATGAATCTGGGGCCGGAAGACGCACTGATCGCGATCTCGTTTCCGCGCTACGCGACCGACGCCGTGCATCTGGCGCGCTATGCGGCCGACCGGGGCGCGGCGATCGTGGCGCTGACCGATTCAGCCGCCTCGCCGCTGGCGCCGCTGGCGCGCGAGGCGCTGATCGCGCAGAGCACGCATCCGGTGCTGTCGTCGAGCAATGTCGCCGCGCTTCTGGTGATCGAGGCGCTGGTGGCGGCGCTGATGCTCTCCAACGCCGACAACGTCGCTAATGCGACGCGGCTGACCGACGCGATCTCGGCCTATCTGGTGTCGCAGCCGGCGCGGGGTCGCTGACGAACGCCTCAGGCCTTGAAGATGGTCGGGCCGGAGAGCCCATGGCGGGCGCAGGCATTGCGGGCGTCGACGATCAGCTTCGCATGGGCCGCGACCAGGGCGTAGTCGACCTCGTCATGGTCGGTCGCGATCAGGACGGCGTCGTAAGCGGCGATCGCTTCGGCTGTCAGCGCCACGCTTTTTCGCGCGGCGAGGGCGCAATGCCGGCGCGAGGGGCGGATCGCCGGGATGTGCGGGTCGTGGAAGTCCGCCTTGGCGCCGCGCGCCTCGATCAGCTCGATCAGCTTCAGCGCCGGACTCTCGCGCATGTCCTCGACGTTCTTCTTGTAGGCGAGGCCGAGCACGAGAATGCGCGTCCCGCTGAAGGCGCGGCCGCGCTCGCGGTCGACGAGCTCGGCCAGCCGGTCGACCACGCGGTAGGGCATCTCGGTGTTGACCTGCCCGGCAAGCTCGATGAAGCGCGTCGCGATGTCGAATTCGCGCGCCTTCCAGGTCAGATAGAACGGGTCGATCGGGATGCAGTGGCCCCCCAGGCCCGGCCCCGGATAGAACGGCATGTAGCCGAAGGGTTTGGTCTTGGCGGCCTCGATCACCTCCCAGATGTCGATGCCCATCGCCGCGTAGACCTGCTTCAGCTCGTTGACGAGCGCGATGTTGACGGCGCGAAAGATGTTCTCGGTCAGCTTCACCGCCTCGGCGGTCGCGGTCGAGGAGACCGGCACGGTCCTGACCACAAGCGCCGCGTAGAGCGCATCGGCGATCGCGAGCGCGTCGGCCCCGTCGCCGCCGACGACCTTGGGAATGTCGGCGGTGCCGAACTCGCCATTGCCGGGGTCCTCGCGCTCGGGCGAATAGGCGAGGTAAAAGTCGGCGCCGCTCTTTAAGCCCGTGGCTTCGAGGGTCGGCCGCATCAGCTCGTCGGTGGTGCCGGGATAGGTGGTCGATTCCAGTACGATCAGCTGGCCCGGCCGAAGGGTCGCGGCGATCGCCCCGGTCGTCCTGCGGACATAGGACAAATCGGGCTCGCGATGGCGAGACAGCGGGGTCGGCACGCAGATCAGCAGCGCGTCGGGCTCCGACAGGCGGCTGAAATCGGCGGTCGCGGCGAAGCGGCCCTCGGCCGCGCCTGAGACGATCGCATCCATCGGGATGTGCCTGAACGTCTCGCGGCCAGCGTTGATCTGCGCCACCCGGGTCTCGTCGATGTCGAAGCCGACGACGCGGAAGCCCCGGCGCAGCGCCGCGAGCGCCAGCGGAATCCCGACATAGCCGAGCCCGATCACGCCGATGACGGCGGAGCGGTCGCGGATGCGGTCGATGAGGCGTCGGGCGGGTTCTGACGGCATGACCCGCTCGTCGCCCGAGACGCCCGGCCTGTCAACGCGGACGCGCGTCCGTCATTGCGAGCGCAGCAATCCAGAGCCACGCGCTCCACGCCCTCCCGGATTGCTTCGCTCGCAATGACGATAGGGCTTCAATAAATCGTCAGCGCCGGCACGTAGCTGACCCCAGCAGCACGATCATCGCCACCCCGAAGAAGGGCCAGAGCTCCTTCGTCGTCTCGCCGAGGCTGATCTCGCTGCCGCTGCCCGAGGAAACAGTGACGCCGCTCTGCGCGCGACCGCAGCTTTCTCGCAATCGCGGCTGCCTGCGACGGCATCGGCATCGCGCTTGAATCGACGCTGCTCGCCGAGCGCGAGATCAGGGCCGGCCGCCTCGTCGCGCCGCTCATGGACTCAAACCAGGATGTGCGTTACGTCGACCACCATCTGGTGTATCCGAGCGCGCATCGGCGGCGGCGCATCGTGCGCCTGTTCGTCGACTGGCTGATGGCGCAATCGGGCTCGTGAGCGACGTGAATCCGGCTGTTCTCGACCTTGATGCGGGGCGCTCCGCCGGCCTGCCGCGCGGTCGTTCAGGGCGAGGATTGAATGCGTTCTGCGCCGCGCTCGAATGGTTGGGCGCCGCCATCCTCGCGGCGCTCTTCCTCGTCGTCATGGCCGCCGTGCTGCGCCGCTATGTGCTGGGCGGTGGGCTCGTCTGGTCGGACGAGCTGGCGATCTGGCTCAACGTCGCGCTGGTCGCGGTCGGGATGCCGCTGGCGGCGTCGAGCGCGCTGACGATGCGGCTCGACGTGATCGCGCGGCTCCTGCCGGAGCGCGGGCAGGGCGTTGCGGGTATCCTGGCCGACGCGGTCGCGGTGCATGGCGCGCTGGTGCTGGCGATCGGCGGGGCAGGGGTGGCGCAACTCGTCGGCGGCGTCTCGACCGTGCTCGGCCTGCCGGAGAGTCTGCGCTTCGGCGCCTTCGCGGCCGGCGGCGGGCTGACCGTGCTGGTCGTGGTCTGGCGCGCGGCGCTCGACCGATCGGCCCTCGCGGCGCTGGCCTCGCTCGTCGTCGGCGCAGGCCTTTATCTCGTGGCGCAAAGCGCGACCGGTCTGTTCGTCACGCCCAGTCTGGTCGCCGCGCTGGTCGCGGGCGCAGGCCTGATCCTCGGCGCACCGCTACCTTTCGCGCTGCTTGCCGGCGTCTCGCTGACGGGGGCGCTCGGCGGGCTCCTGCCGGAGCCCGCGATCGTGCAGAACACGGTCTCGGGCATCTCGAAATTCCTGCTGCTGGCGATCCCGTTCTTCCTGCTGGCCGGCGAACTCCTGACCGCCGGCGGTCTCGCCGAGCGGCTGGTGCGCTTCGCCGCCGCGCTGGTCGGGCATCTGCGGGCAGGCCTCGCGCAGACGGCGCTGGTCGCGAGCGTGCTGTTCTCGGGCGCCTCGGGCTCCTCGGTCGCCAACGCCGCCTTCGGGGCCAAGGTCATGGCGCCGGCGCTGGTCGCGCGCGGCTATCCGCCGGCGAACGCGGCGGCGATCGTCGCCGGCGTCTCGATGCTCGACAACATCATCCCGCCCTCGATCGCCTTCCTGATCCTGGCGAGCGCGACCAATCTCTCGGTCGGCTCGCTGCTGCTAGGCGGCTTCGTCGCCGGCGGCTTGCTGGCGCTGGCGCTGGCGATCGGCATCCATCTCAGCGTGCGCGAGGTCGCGCCGCATCCCAAGGCGAGCGGGCAGGAGCGGGCGCGCAGCCTCGTCGGGGCGCTGCCGGCGATCGGGCTCGGGGTCGTGGTCGTGGTCGGCATCCGCTTCGGCGTCGTCACCACGACGGAAGCCTCGGCGTTGGCGGTGGCCTACGCGCTCGCCGTCTGCCTCGCCTTGCGCAGCCTGAACGCCGGGGCCGTCTTCGCCGCGCTGCGCAAGTCCGCCACCGAAGCCGCCGCAGTCGGGCTGCTGATCGGCGCGTCGGCTCCCTTCGCCTTCCTGCTCGCGCTCGACCGCGTCTCCGACCAGATGGCGGGACTCGTCACCGCGTTCGGCGGCGGCCCCTATGCGGTGATGCTGCTCGCCAATCTCGTGCTGCTGCTCGCCGGGCTTTTCCTCGACATCGGCGCGGCGATCCTGCTGCTCGCGCCCCTGCTGCTGCCGGTCGCGATCGCTGCGGGGCTCGATCCGATCCAGTTCGGCGTCATCCTCGTGGTCAACCTGATGATCCACGGGCTGACGCCGCCGCTCGGCATCCTGGTCTATGTCGTCAGCGGCATCACCCGCGTCCCGGCCGGCCATGTCTTCCGCGCGGTGCTGCCCCTGCTGGCGAGCCTGCTCGGCGCGCTCGCTTTGCTTTGCCTCGGGGCCGCCGCCTGGCCTAGTCTGCCGGCCGCATTCAAGGAGCTGTTCTGACGATGTCGATAAACCGCCGCGAGCTTGCCGCCGGCCTTCTGGCCGCGCCCGCCATCCTCTCCGCCCGCTCGGTGCCGGCCGCCGGCCGGCCGGCGACGGTCGCCTCGCTGTTCGGCGAGGACAAGCCGGAAACGAAGATCTGGCGGCGCATCGCCGAGATCCTGGCCCGGACCGCGCCCGGCCGCTTCGACCTGCGCATCGTCGGCAATGCGGCGCTGGGCGGCGAGAAGGAGGTGGCGGAAGGCGTCAGGCTCGGCTCGGTGCAGGCCTCGCTCTCGACGGTGTCCGCGCTGTCGGGCTGGGTCCCCGACAGCCAGATCCTCGATCTGCCCTTTTTGTTCAGGGATCGCGCGCACCTCGGGCGCGTGCTGGCAGGCCCGCTCGGCGTGCAGCTCAGGGGCAGGTTCGAGGCGCAGAACTTCGTCGTGCTCGGCTTCATCAATTACGGCGCGCGTCACCTCCTCGCCAAGGAGGCGATCACCACGCCGGCCGGCGTCAAGGGCAAGCGCATCCGGGTGATCCAGAGCCCGCTGCACACCGAGCTCTGGTCGGGGTTCGGCGCGTTTCCGACGCCGATCCCGATCCCCGAGACCTACAACGCGCTGAAGAGCGGCGTGGTCGATTGCATGGACCTGACGAAGTCGGCCTATGTCGGCTTCAAGCTGCACGAGGTCGTGCCCTATCTGATCGAGACCGGCCATATCTGGGCGAGCGGCGTGATCTACGTCTCGGCCGCGTTCTGGCGCGGGCTCCCGGGCGAGGACAAGGCCGCGCTCGCGGCGGCGGCGGCCGAGGGGGCGGCGTATTTCGACGACCTCATCGTCGCCGACGAGGAGGCCTCGATGGCGCGGGCGCGGGCCGAGGGCGCCAGGCTCGTCCAGCCCCAGGAGCGGTCCGCCTGGGAAGCCGGGGCGCGCAAGGTCTGGGCGTCGTTTGCGCCGAGACTCGGCGGCATCGAGAAGATCGAGGCCGCCGCCAGCGCCTGACACGCCTCCCGCGCGCCGCCGTCCCATCTTGTTCGGGCCACTGCTCCATGATCCTCGACGAACGCACCTACGCCATCAAGCCGGCCCATGTCCGCGACTATCTCGATCTTTATGTCGCCGAGGGCATGGCGCTGCAGGTCTCGCATCTCGGCGAGCTGATCGGCTGGTTCACCACCGATAGCGGCGTCGTCAACGAGGTCGTGCACATGTGGCGCTTCGCGGATGCCGGCGACCGCGAGCGCAGGCGGGCCGCGATGGAAGCCGATCCGCGCTGGCAGGACTTCCGCGCCAAGGCCGCGCCCTACGTGCTGGAGATGCGCAGCCGCATCCTGCGGCCGACCGCCTTCTCGCCGATGCGCTAGGAGAGACTATCGGCCCTCGCCAAAACGCGGCACCTTCGCGCCGCGCTCCCGTTCAAGCCTCGCCTCCGGACCAGCCCATGACCGTCACCGATATCGCGACGCGAACCTATAATCACGGCTGGCGGCTCGACCCGATCATCCGCAGCCTGCTCGATACCGATTTCTACAAGCTGCTGATGCTGCAGATGATCCGGGCTTTCCACCCAGAGGTGCAGGTCACCTTCTCGCTGATCAACCGCTCGAAACAGATCCGGCTCGCCGACATCGTCGACGAGGCGGAGCTGCGCGCCCAGCTCGACCATGCCCGCGAGGTCCGCTTCTCGAAGAAGGAGCTGATCTGGCTCGCGGGCAACTCTTTCTACGGCAAGACGCAGATGTTCTCGCCGGACTTCATCGCCTGGCTCGCCGATTTCCGGCTGCCGGACTACGATCTGCGCAAGGTCGACGGGCAGTACGAGCTGACCTTCGATGGCCCCTGGACCCACACCACCATGTGGGAGGTGCCGGCGCTCGCCATCGTCAACGAGTTGCGCGCGCGGCGCGTCATGGTCGGCCAGAAGCGCTTCTCGCTCGACGTGCTCTATGCGCGGGCCAAGGCCAAGATGTGGGACAAGGTCGAGCGGCTGCAGAAGCTGCCGGGCCTGCGCCTGTCGGATTTCGGCACCCGCCGGCGGCACGGCTTCCTCTGGCAGCGCTGGTGCGTCGAGGCCCTGAAGGAGGGGCTGGGCTCCGCCTTCACCGGCTCTTCCAACGTGCTGCTGGCGATGGATGCCGATCTTGAGGCGATCGGCACCAACGCGCATGAGCTGCCGATGGTGCTGGCGGCGCTCGCCGACAGCGACGAGGAGTTGCTGCACGCGCCCTATCGCGTGCTCGACGAATGGCGCCAGGTCTATGGCGGCAACCTCCTGATCGCGCTGCCCGACGCCTTCGGCACCACGAGTTTCCTGCGCCATGCGCCCGACTGGGTCGCCGACTGGACTGGCTTTCGGCCAGACAGCGCCCCGCCGATCCAGGCCGGCGAGGAAATCATCGCGTGGTGGCGCGCCAAGGGCCGCGATCCGCGCGAAAAGCTCTTGGTCTTCTCCGACGGGCTCGACGTCTCGGCGATCGAGCGGGTGCACCGACATTTCGACGGCAAGGTCCGCATGGCCTTCGGCTGGGGCACCGACCTGACCAACGATCTCGTCGGATGCTCGCCCGACGGCTCGCGCGAACTCGACCCGATGTCGCTGGTCTGCAAGGTGACGAAGGCGAACGGCCGGCCGGCGGTTAAGCTGTCGGACAATCCCGAGAAGGTCTCGGGCGACGCGAAGACGGTGGCGCGGTACCGGCGGGTTTTTGGCGGCGGCTGACAGGGGTCCAGATCCAGGTCGCCCGGTTTGGCGCGCCAGCCTCGGCTGGGAACAGGTGTAGGCGCCTGAGCCTGGGCCGACGGTTGAAGCCAACCAGGAAAGCGACCGCGCCGGCAATGCCTCTCATGGCGTGCCCTGCGACGACGATCAGCGGCAAGCCCTGCTCGCGCGCCATGCTCGAGCGCCATGCTCGAGATGCGTGCGATGCCCGTCAGGCAATCTCGTCCGATCGAACCAGTCGCCCCGGCGACATCTTCATCGAAAGCGTCAGGCGGCGGCCGGATCGGCGCCTGAAGGCAGGGTGACCCAACGTCACGGGAGCGTGACCGGTCATGAGCGAGCTTGATTTGCTCCGGATCGAAACCGGCGGCCTCCTGCGCCAGCGACACCGCTGGGGAGAACAGCCATGGACAAGCAGAACCGCACTCTCGCATTCGCCGCCGCCTTCGCCGCCGCCTGTGCGCTCACCGGCACGGCCTCGGCCCAGACGCCCGACATCGTCGAGGCGATGCGCACGCTCGCCGGCAAGCAGAAGGCGCGGCCGAGCGGGGCCAAGGGCCAGTGCTTTACCGGCACCTTCACCCCGACGGCCGAGGCGAAGGGGCTGAGCAAGTCGGCCGTTTTCGCAAAGACTTCATCGGTGGTGGCGCGGCTTTCGGTCGGCGGCGGAAATCCCAAGGTGATGGACGCCAACAAGGCGGTGAATCGCGGCTTCTCGTTCCGGATCGATCCGGGCGGGCCCGGCCAGACCGAATTCGTCATGGTCAACGCGCCGATCAACTTCGTGAAGTCGCCCGAGCAGATGCTCGGCTTCCTGCAGGCGCGCCTGCCCGGAGCCGACGGCAAGATGGACGCCGACAAGGTCAAGGCCTTCACCGAAGCCAATCCCGAGACGACCGGGCAGGGGCGCTATCTCGCCGGCAAGCCCGTCGTCGGCTCCTGGGTCGGCGTCAACTACTGGGGCATCCACAATTACGCCGCGACCAACGCCGCCGGCGCCAGGCAGCTGATCAAGTTCAAGATGGTCCCGCTCGGCGGCGAGGTGACGCTGACCGAGGACGAGGCCAAGGCCAGGCCCGCCGATTTCCTGCTCGACGAGTTGAGGGGCCGGCTCGAGGCCAGGAAGCCGGCCGGCTTCGACATGGTCGCGATCATCGGCAAGGCCGGCGACGAGAAGACCAACGCGACGCAGATGTGGGAGGGCGAGGATACGCGCCCGACCGTCAAGCTCGGCACGCTCGCCATCGTCGCCTTGGAGAAGAACGAGACCTGCGACGGCGCGATCTTCGATCCGACCACGCTGGCCGACGGCATCGAAGGGCCTGACGACGAGCTGTTCCGGCAGCGCCAGCCGGCCTATGCGATCTCGCTCGGCGAGCGGAGCTGAGCGAAAGCCTGCGACGTGGTCCGACGCGGGGCATCGCGCCGCGCGTCGGAAACCTTGCATCGCGCGCCGAAACGCCCTAGAGCGACCGCGCTTTGAAGGCCTCAGCAGGCCGTTCGCAGGAAACAGGTGTCATGGCCAAAGAGAAATTCGCTCGCACGAAGCCGCATTGCAACATTGGGACGATTGGTCACGTCGACCATGGCAAGACGTCTTTGACGGCTGCGATCACGAAGGTTCTGGCGGAGTCCGGCGGGGCGTCGTTCACGGCCTATGACCAGATCGACAAGGCTCCGGAGGAGAAGGCTCGCGGGATCACGATCTCGACGGCGCATGTCGAGTACGAGACGGCGAACCGGCACTACGCGCATGTCGACTGCCCCGGCCACGCCGACTATGTGAAGAACATGATCACGGGCGCGGCGCAGATGGACGGCGCGATCCTGGTTGTGTCGGCGGCGGACGGTCCGATGCCGCAGACGCGCGAGCACATCCTGCTGGCGCGCCAGGTCGGCGTTCCGGCTCTGGTGGTGTTCATGAACAAGGTCGACCTGGTCGACGACGCGGAGCTGCTCGAGCTGGTCGAGATGGAGATCCGCGAGCTTCTGTCGAAGTACGACTTCCCGGGCGACGACATCCCGATCACCAAGGGCTCGGCCAAGGTCGCGCTCGACAACGGCGACAAGGCGATCGGCCATGACGCGGTTGTGGCGCTGATGAAGACGGTCGACGACTACATCCCGCAGCCGGAGCGCCCGATCGACCAGCCCTTCCTGATGCCGGTCGAGGACGTGTTCTCGATCTCGGGCCGCGGCACGGTTGTGACGGGCCGGGTCGAGCGCGGGATCGTCAAGGTCGGCGAGGAGATCGAGATCGTGGGCCTGAGGGACACGGTCAAGACGACGGTGACGGGCGTCGAGATGTTCCGCAAGCTGCTCGACCAGGGCCAGGCGGGCGACAACATCGGCGCGCTGCTGCGCGGCACCAAGCGCGAGGACGTCGAGCGCGGCCAGGTGCTGTGCAAGCCGGGCTCGGTCAAGCCGCACACGAAGTTCAAGGCCGAGGCCTACATCCTGACCAAGGAGGAGGGCGGGCGCCACACGCCGTTCTTCACCAACTACCGGCCGCAGTTCTACTTCCGCACGACGGACGTGACCGGGGTGGTGCACCTGCCCGAGGGCACGGAGATGGTGATGCCGGGCGACAACATCGCCATGGAGGTGCACCTGATCGTGCCGATCGCGATGGAGGAGAAGCTGCGCTTCGCCATCCGCGAAGGCGGACGCACCGTCGGAGCAGGCGTCGTCGCCAGCATCATCGCCTGATTCAGCGACCGGCTGCAAAGACTTGAAAGGGCGGCGGAAACGCCGCCCTTTTTATTTGCCCTGTGCGAAACGTTATCCAGCCCGGCGCGGTCGCCTTGGTTGCCGTGCTTGCCAGTCCATTGACACTTTGGTCGTCCGTAACTTATAAGTTACGAACGCTTGGGTAATCGAAACCAGGTCGCAAGGGATGCCGGCGTGACGCGCGAAGCGCTTTATCGCGCCCTCAGCGAGGAGAGCGACCCGCGCCTGTCAACGTTCATGGGTGTGCTCAACGCCCTCGGCCTGAAGCTGAAGGTCGAGGTTTGAGCCTTCGCTTCCATGGCGGCCTGCACCATAGCCGCGTTTTCGACTTGAAAAGCGAAACCCGTTGGGGCAAAGCAACCGCCGACTACAGGGGTGTAGCTCAGTTGGTAGAGTACCGGTCTCCAAAACCGGGTGTCGCAGGTTCGAGCCCTGCCGCCCCTGCCAGTCCCGAATGATGCCGCATCGCCGCGATCGGGCCTTTGACGATCGGCCATGACGCAGAACATCTACGACACGCCCGACTTCTTCGAGGCCTACAGCAAGCTGCCGCGATCGGTTCACGGGCTCGACGGCGCGCCGGAATGGCCCGTCCTGCAGGCGATGCTGCCGGAGATGCGCGGCGCGCGCGTGCTCGATCTCGGCTGCGGCTTCGGCTGGTTCTGCCGCTGGGCGGTCGGACAGGGCGCGACGCGCGTGCTCGGCGTCGACGTGTCCGAAAACATGCTGGCGCGCGCTCGCGGAACGACGCGGGGCGCGGCGATCCGCTACCAGCAGGCCGATCTCGAAACCTTCGATCCCGAGCCCGGGCATTTCGATCTGGCCTACAGCTCGCTCGCCTTGCACTACATCGAGGACCTGGCCGGGCTGCTCGGCCGCGTCCGCGACGGGCTCGCGCCCGGCGGGCGGCTGGTCTGCTCGGTCGAGCATCCGATGGTGACGGCGCCGCGGCATCAGGGCTGGGAGCAAGACGCGTCCGGCCTGCCGGTCTGGCCGGTCGGCGGCTATCTCGACGAGGGGCCGCGCCGGACGGATTGGCTCGCCGAGGGCGTCGTCAAGCAGCACCGGACGATCGAGACCTATCTCGCCCTGCTGTCGCGGGCGGGGTTCGCGCTGGAGCGGCTGCGGGAATGGGCGCCGAGCCCGGAGCAGGTCGCCGCCGAGCCGGACTGGATCAGGGAACGCCAGCGCCCGCCCTTCCTGCTGCTGGCGGCGCGCCGCGGCTAAGCTTTCGGCCGTCGCCGCAAAAGCCGCTTGGCTAACGCCCGCGCCCGTTGTAAGAGGCTCTCCATGACGGCGCGCGGTCCCTTGGGCCCCGCGCCGCGAATCTTTCAGGATGGACGATTCGGCATCGCGGCGAGCCCCTGGGGGCGAAAGCCTGCGCAGAAGTTTCGGAACCCGAGGTGAGCGCCATGGCGAAGACCAACCCCTTCAGCTTCCTGCAGGAGGTCCGCACCGAAGCCTCCAAGGTGACCTGGCCGTCGCGGCGCGAGACGCTGATCACGACGGGCCTCGTGCTTGCGATGGTCGTGGTCTCGAGCCTGTTCTTCCTCTTCACCGACACCGTCATCCGGTGGACCCTCGGCCTCATCCTCGGCGCCCGCTGAACGGAATCAGACACGTGAACACCCGCTGGTACATCGTCCACGCCTATTCGAACTTCGAGAACAAGGTCGCGCAGTCGATCCGCGACCAGGCGGCGCAGCGCAACCTCGCCGACAAGTTCGACGAGGTCCTGGTGCCGACAGAGAAGGTCGTCGAGGTCCGGCGCGGCCGCAAGGTCGACGCCGAGCGCAAGTTCTTTCCCGGCTACGTGCTGGTGAAGTGCGAGATGACCGACGAGGTCTATCACCTGATCAAGAACACACCGAAGGTCACCGGCTTCCTCGGGGCCGACAAGGCCAAGCCCATGCCGATCCCCGAGCACGAGGCGATGCGCATCAAGGGCCAGGTCGCCGAGGGCATCGAGCGGCCGAAGCCGACGATCGTCTTCGAGGTCGGCGAGCAGGTGAAGGTCGCGGACGGCCCCTTCGCCTCGTTCAACGGCGTCGTCGAGGATGTCGACCACGGGCGCGCGCGCCTCAAGGTCGCGGTCTCGATCTTCGGCCGCGCCACGCCGGTCGAGCTCGAATACGGGCAGGTCGAGAAGCTCTGACCGGCGAACGCCGCCGCTCGCGGCCGTTTGGTTAATCTTTCTTTAGCGCGGCTGGGGCATGGTTCGCCCTGGTCATCCGGCGCTAACCTTTCATGTTTCCAGCAAGTTTCAAGGCGACCGTCCGTCAACGCCTGGTCATCTGGGGCGGCATCCTAGGCGTGCTCGGCGCGCTTCTGATCGCCACCGAGTTCATCAGCGTCGCCCGGCTTTCGGATCACTCGAAACGGTTGATCGACCAGACGACGGTCGTCAACGAGCTCTCGACGACGATCGCGGTCTTTTCGCGGATCAGCGCCGCGATCATGTCCGAGGCGAAGCCTGATGCGGCGGACATCGCGAACGCCTCGCGCGCGACGGTTGCCATCGTGGCGCGTCTCGATGGCGAGGCGCGGGATCTTCTCGCCGCCGTCGTCCCGGCGCTCGACGAAGCCGCGAGGCTGGTCGCGACCGACCGGCCGGCTGCCAGGCGCATCATCCAGGACGTCACCGAGAAGAGGATCAAGGCGCGCGCCGCGTTGAGTGCGAGCATATCGGATATCATCGGCGGACTGGGCGATCTCGTCGAAACGTCGCGGCAGAACAAGATCCTTCTGTCGCTGCTCGGCCTTTTCGTCGTCTGCACCATCGTCGCGCTGGAATATCGCTGGCTCGTCCGGCCGATCATCGGCATGTCGGCGGCGCTCGCCTCCACCGAGCGGGATACCGGCTGGGTCGGGAAGCTCGCGATGCGGCGCGACGAGATCGGCATGCTGGGCCGGGCGCTGCTGACCCATCTCAAGGCCGAGCGCATGCGCGAGGCGGACGCCGCGAACCGGCTCGACGCCCTGACCGACCAGGTCTCGCGCCAGCAGCGGCGCCAGGCGCAGAGCCTCGCCTTCCAGAGCCGGATCGCCGCGATCGCGTCCGCGCTCGAGCAGCATGCGGCCCGGATGGCGGGCGCCTCCGGCGAGTTCACGCAAGTCTCGGAGCAGGTCGATCAGCGCGCCAGCGCGGCGGCGCAGTCGACCCAGCGCGTCTCCGGCCATGTCGGCGAGATGGCGGACGCGATCTCCGACATCTCCGGTCTCGTCACCACCGCCGCCGAGGAGGCGCAGCGGACCTTCGCGGTCGCCGACAACGCCAAGGCGCTGGTCGAGGAGGCCAATGCCGACACCGAGGCCCTGCGCCAGGCGGTGGGGGCGATCGCGCGCATCATCGACGTGATCGGCTCGGTCGCGAGCCAGACCAACCTGCTCGCGCTCAACGCCACGATCGAGGCGGCGCGGGCCGGCGAGAGCGGGCGCGGCTTCGCCGTGGTCGCGTCCGAGGTCAAGCAGCTGGCCCATCGCACGGCGGAAGCCACGGAAGAAGTCCGGCGCGGGCTCGACTCGATGACCGTGGCGGCGGAGCGCATCACGCTGCGGGTCGGCGCGCTCGTGACCTCCGTCAACGATGTCGAGGCGTCGGCCGATTCCATCGTCGAGCTGACGCAGCGCCAGGATCTGCGCTCGCGCGCCATCAGCGACGGCACGACGCGCACGGCCGGCGATGTCCGCCTCGTCGCCGAGCAGGTCGAGCAGGTCGCCGGCATGGTCGAACGCTGGCGCGAAACGGCGGGGACGGTGACGCTGGCCTCGGCCGATCTCGGCCGGCAGGCGAGTGAGCTGCGCGCCGTGGTCGACGGCTTCATCGCCGAGAACGAGCGGATCAGCGCATGACCATGACGACCTCGGGCGACGCCCTCCGCCTCGCCACGGAGCGCCGCGGCGAAGCGCCCGGCCAGCGTCCCTTGCCGCATCTGTCGCGGCTGCTGCACTGGATCACGGCCGCGCTCGTGCTGCTGATGCTCGTCAGCGGAGTGCTGATGAAGCAGCTCGGCGGCGGCGCGCTGTCGGACCTGCTCTACACGCTGCACAAGTCCAGCGGCGCGGCGATCCTGGTTCTGGTCGTCGTCAGGCTCGGCTACCGGCTGGCGCTGCAGCTGAGCGGCGGCTGGAGTCCGGGCGCGGGCCGCCATCCCGTCCATGCGGTCCTTTATGCCGGGCTGATCCTGGTGCCGCTGCTGGGCTGGGCCGGAGTGTCCGATTTTGGCGCGCGATACCTCTTCCTCGGCTGGTCGCTGCCGCCGATCTGGCCAGAGGGCGCGGGCTACGCGCCGGCGCTGTTCCTCGCCCATGCCGTGCTTGCCTTCGTGATGCTGGGCTTCGTCGCCGTCCATATCGGCATCGCGCTGAACGACTACATCCAGCGCGGCGGCCAGCGCAGCTAGACGAAAGGGCTCGTCCCGTCGCGAAAAAGGCTTTCCCCGGCGCGAGGGATATGCCATAGGCCGGCCCTCACATGCGTGGGAGGCCGGCCGGTCGCCAACCGGATCCACCCTGCCGCACCACGCTCTGCAACCATCCCGGCCCGGAACGAAGCCGTTTCCTGGGCGGGGTTGTCGTCGTTCCGATAGGCATCGGGGCGGACGGCAGGAGCAGCCGTCATGGCAAAGAAGATCACGGGCTACGTGAAGCTTCAGGTTCCGGCGGGCGCGGCCAATCCGTCGCCGCCGATCGGTCCGGCGCTGGGTCAGCGCGGCCTCAACATCATGGAGTTCTGCAAGGCCTTCAACGCGAAGACCGCGCAGATGGAGAAGGGCATGCCGATCCCGGTGATCATCACCGCGTATCAGGACCGCTCCTTCACCTTCGAGATGAAGCAGCCGCCGGTGTCCTACTGGCTGAAGAAGGCCGCCGGCCTGACCTCGGGCTCCAAGACCCCCGGTCGCGGCGGCCCCGTCGGCAAGGTGACGGTCGCCCAGATCAACGAGATCGCCGAGAAGAAGATGGCCGATCTGAACTGCGATTCGGTCGAATCCGCCTCGTCCATGATCAAGGGCTCCGCCCGGTCCATGGGCCTGGACGTCGTGGGCTGAGGGGAGCGATCATGGCACATATCGGAAAGCGCGTCGTCAAGGGCCGCGAAGGCATCGACCGCACCAAGCTCTACCCGCTGACGGACGCCGTCGCCTTCGTCAAGGAGCGCGCCACCGCCAAGTTCGACGAGACCGTCGAGGTCTCGATGAACCTGGGGGTCGATCCGCGCCACGCCGACCAGATGGTCCGCGGCGTCTGCAACCTGCCCAACGGCACCGGCCGCGTCCTGCGCGTCGCCGTGTTCGCCCGCGGCGCCAAGGCGGAAGAGGCCAAGAAGGCCGGAGCCGACATCGTCGGCGCCGAGGACCTGGTCGAGACCGTGCAGAAGGGCGAGATCGCTTTCGACCGCTGCATCGCGACCCCGGACATGATGCCGCTGGTCGGCCGCCTCGGCAAGGTCCTGGGCCCGCGCGGCCTGATGCCGAACCCGAAGGTCGGCACCGTCACCATGGACCTGACCAATGCGGTCGCGGCCTCCAAGGGCGGTTCGGTCGAGTTCCGCGTCGAGAAGGCCGGCATCGTGCATGCCGCCGTCGGCAAGGTGTCGTTCTCGGCCGAGAAGCTGGCCGAGAACATCAAGGCCTTCGCCGACTCGGTCGCCAAGGCCAAGCCCGCCGGCGCCAAGGGCACCTATATCCAGCGCGTCGCGATCTCCTCGACCATGGGTCCGGGCGTCAAGATCGAGCCGAACACGGTGATGGGCGGCTGAGGCCGCCGATCGCCTTGCGTCCCGCCTCGCGGGGGCGGTACGCCACTCGGGCGTGAGTCTTTTCGCGAAGACTCCGCTTGGCAGGGACGCGGGAAGCCGTTAAGAGGCTCCCATGTTTCCATGAGTGTCAGGGACCGCCGCGTGCTTCGCACGAGGGGGTCCGTTTCGCGTTTTTCGGCGGTTCGCCGCCGAGAACGGGGTTTTTGGTGCGGGAAACGTTTTCCGGGCCTTCGGACCCCGAAGTCCTGTCTGAGACTGCAGGTGCTCCGAGGGTTCGCCCGAGGGCATAATTTCGCCAAGAGGCCTGCATAGACGGTGCAAGAGCTCAAATTCGGGCCGCGAGGCCCGCAAGGACGGTTCGAACCATCTCGCCCGATCGCGGCCTTCTCACCGAAGGCGGAGAGGGGACAGGGCACTGAGCGTCGTCCACGCCGAGCCGGCTCGCCGGTTTTCGTCGCGGACGGCAAGTGCAACCGGCGGCAAGCCCTCATGGCCTGCCGTCTACCGGAGAGAGCCCAGTGGATAGAACGGCAAAATCTGATGCCGTCGCGACGCTGAACGCGGTGTTTGCGAACACCTCGGTCGTCGTCGTGGCCCACTATGCGGGTTTGACGGTGGCCCAGTTCCAAAGGCTTCGTCGCGAGATGAAGGCGAACGGCGCCACCGTGAAGGTCGCAAAGAACCGGCTGGCCAAGATCGCTCTTGAAGGCACCGACGTCGCGTCCATCGGCAAGCTGCTGACGGGTCCCACCCTGATCGCCTATTCCAGCGATCCGGTCGCGGCGCCGAAGGTCGCCACCGCCTTCGCCAAGGAGAACGACAAGCTCGTCATCCTCGGCGGCGCGATGGGCAAGACCGCCCTGAACCCCGACGGCGTCAAGGCCTTGGCCACGATGCCCTCGCTCGACGAACTGCGCGCCAAGTTGCTCGGCCTCCTGCAGGCCCCCGCGACCAAGATCGCCCAGCTCTCGACCGCGCCGGCCGCCAAGCTCGCGCGCGTGTTCCAGGCATATGCCGACAAGGAAGCGGCCTGATCGGCCCGTCACCCCTGCAAAACGTTCGAACCCCTTACCATATAGGAGCCTAACATGGCTGATCTCGCCAAGCTCGTCGACGAGCTGTCGTCCCTCACGGTCCTCGAGGCCGCCGACCTCGCCAAGCTTCTCGAAGAGAAGTGGGGCGTCTCCGCCGCTGCCGCCGTCGCGGTTGCGGCCGGTCCGGCCGCCGCTGGCGGCGCCGCTGCCGCCGCTGCCGAGGAGCAGACCGAATTCACCGTGATGCTTGCCGCCGTCGGCGACAAGAAGATCGAGGTGATCAAGGAAGTCCGCGCCATCACCGGCCTCGGCCTCAAGGAAGCCAAGGATCTGGTCGAGGCCGCTCCGAAGGCCGTCAAGGAAGGCGTCGCCAAGGACGAGGCCGAGAAGCTCAAGAAGCAGCTCGAGGCCGTCGGCGCCAAGGTCGAGCTCAAGTGAGCGGGGCCGGCGCAATGCCGGTCCGACTTTAACCGCTAAGCGCAGTCCCGGGGCGGTTTCCGCCTCCGGGGCTGTTGCGTCGTTTCCGCGGACGCGCGCGGAGAGGGTTCAAAGGTCCGCGATGCAGCTTCGCGTTGCAGGTCCGGTTTTTGGATAATGTCGGCGCGACGCGCCGAACGGCTCACCCGGCGGCCTTGCCGCCATCGATCCGGCAGGCCGCCGGGTGAGCCGTCCAGGGCTAGAGGTAGGGCGAGGCGTCTTCCGGGAGGGTGGTTTCCGCCCTTCGGCGCCGAAGTCCGGAGATTGCGAGGAACATAATGGTCAATTCGCTCCAGGGCCGCAGGCGCGTCCGCAAGTTCTTCGGCAAGCTCAAGGAAGTCGCGCAGATGCCGAACCTCATCGAGGTTCAGAAGGCGTCCTACGACCAGTTCCTGATGGTCGACGAGCCCAAGGGCGGCCGCGGCGACGAGGGCCTGCAGTCGGTCTTCAAGTCGGTCTTCCCGATCGGCGATTTCTCGGGCGCCTCGCTGCTCGAATTCGTCAAGTACACCTTCGAGCCGCCGAAGTTCGACGTCGACGAGTGCCGCCAGCGCGGCATGACCTTCTCGGCGCCGCTCAAGGTGACGCTGCGCCTGATCGTGTTCGATATCGATCCCGACACCCAGGCGAAGTCGGTCAAGGACATCAAGGAGCAGGACGTCTACATGGGCGACATGCCGCTCATGACCGACAACGGCACCTTCATCGTCAACGGCACCGAGCGCGTCATCGTCTCGCAGATGCACCGCTCGCCCGGCGTGTTCTTCGACCACGACAAGGGCAAGACCCATTCCTCGGGCAAGCTGCTCTTCGCCGCGCGCATCATCCCCTATCGCGGCTCCTGGCTCGACATCGAGTTCGACGCCAAGGACATCGTCTACGCGCGCATCGACCGGAAGCGGAAGATCCCCGTCACCTCGCTGCTGTTCGCGCTCGGCATGGACGGCGAGGAGATCCTCGGCCGCTTCTACGACCACGTCACCTATGTCCGCGACGACAAGGGCTGGCGCGTTCCCTACGACGCCGAGCGGATGAAGGGCTTCAAGGCCACCAACGACATGATCGACGCCGACACCGGCGAGGTCGTGGTCGAGGCCGGCCGCAAGCTCGTCGCGCGCACCGCGCGCCAGCTCGCCGAGAAGGGCCTCAAGTTCCTGCGCGCGACGGACGAGGATCTGGTCGGCCAGTACATCGCCGAGGATCTCGTCGATCCCCAGACCGGCGAAGTTCACGCCGAGGCCGGCGAAGAGCTGACCATGGCGGTCGATCCCAAGACCGGCGAGGCCAAGGGCAACCTGGCCGACCTGATCGCCAAGGGATACACCGAGATCCCGGTGCTCGACATCGACCACATCACGGTCGGCCCCTATATCCGCAACACGCTCGTCGTGGACAAGAACTCGCGCCGCGAGGAGGCGCTGTTCGACATCTACCGCGTCATGCGTCCGGGCGAGCCGCCCACGCTCGAGACCGCCGAGAACATGTTCCAGTCGCTGTTCTTCGACTCGGAGCGCTACGACCTCTCGGCCGTCGGCCGCGTCAAGATGAACATGCGCCTCGACCTCGACGCCGAGGACACCGTGCGCATCCTGCGCAAGGAGGACATCTTCGCGGTCGTCAAGGCGCTGGTCGACCTGCGCGACGGCAAGGGCGAGATCGACGACATCGACCATCTCGGCAACCGGCGCGTGCGCTCGGTCGGCGAGCTGATGGAGAACCAGTACCGGCTCGGCCTGCTGCGCATGGAGCGCGCCATCAAGGAGCGCATGTCCTCGGTCGACATCGACACGGTGATGCCGCAGGACCTGATCAACGCGAAGCCGGCCGCCGCCGCGGTGCGCGAGTTCTTCGGCTCGTCGCAGCTCTCGCAGTTCATGGACCAGACGAACCCGCTCTCGGAAGTGACGCACAAGCGTCGTCTTTCGGCGCTCGGGCCGGGCGGCCTGACCCGCGAGCGCGCCGGCTTCGAGGTGCGCGACGTGCACCCGACGCATTACGGCCGCATCTGCCCGATCGAGACGCCGGAAGGGCCGAATATCGGCCTGATCAACTCGCTCGCCACCTTCGCGCGGGTGAACAAGTACGGCTTCATCGAGAGCCCCTATCGCCGCATCCGCGACGGCAAGCTCACCGACGAGATCATCTATCTCTCGGCGATGGAGGAGGCGAAGTACAACGTCGCCCAGGCCAACGCCGCCGTCGACAAGGACGGCCGTCTCACCGACGACCTGATCGTCTGCCGCCGCGCTGGCGAGGTCATCGTCACGCCGGTCGACAAGGTCGACTTCCAGGACGTCTCGCCGAAGCAGCTCGTCTCGGTCGCGGCCGCGCTGATCCCGTTCCTCGAGAACGACGACGCCAACCGCGCGCTGATGGGCTCGAACATGCAGCGCCAGGCGGTGCCGCTGGTTCGCGCCGACGCGCCCTTCGTCGGCACCGGCATGGAAGCCGTCGTGGCGCGCGACTCTGGCGCGGCGATCGCGGCCCGCCGCGGCGGCGTCGTCGACCAGGTCGACGCGACGCGCATCGTCATCCGCGCCTCCGACGAGATGGACCCGACCAAGCCCGGCGTCGACATCTACCGGCTGCAGAAGTTCCAGCGCTCCAACCAGTCGACCTGCATCACGCAGCGTCCGCTGGTGCGCGTCGGCGACGTCGTCAAGAAGGGCGACATCGTCGCCGACGGCCCGTCGACCGAGTTCGGCGAGCTCGCGCTCGGCCGCAACGTGCTCGTCGCGTTCATGCCGTGGAACGGCTACAACTTCGAGGACTCGATCCTGCTCTCGGAGAAGATCGTCTCGGAAGACATCTTCACCTCGATCCATATCGAGGAATTCGAGGTCATGGCCCGCGACACCAAGCTCGGGCCCGAGGAAATCACGCGCGACATTCCGAACGTCTCGGAAGAGGCGCTGAAGAACCTCGACGAGGCCGGCATCGTCTATATCGGCGCGGAAGTGGCGGCGGGCGACATCCTCGTCGGCAAGATCACGCCCAAGGGCGAAAGCCCGATGACGCCGGAAGAGAAGCTGCTGCGCGCCATCTTCGGCGAAAAGGCCTCCGACGTCCGCGACACCTCGCTGCGGGTGCCGCCCGGCGTGCAGGGCACGATCGTCGAGGTGCGCGTGTTCAACCGCCACGGCGTCGACAAGGACGAGCGCGCCCAGGCGATCGAGCGCGAGGAGATCGAGCGGCTCGCCAAGGACCGCGACGACGAGCAGGCGATCCTCGACCGCAACACCTTCGCGCGCCTGGCCGACATCCTGAACGGCAAGACCGGCCTTGCAGGACCCAAGGGCTTCAAGAAGGACACGGTCATCACCCGCGAGGGCATGACCGAGTTCCCGCGCTCGCAGTGGTGGCTGTTCGCCGTCGGCGACGATCCGCTGATGACCGAGATCGAGGCCATGCGGAAGCAGTACGACGAGTCGAAGAAGCGCCTCGAACAGCGCTTCCTCGACAAGGTCGAGAAGCTGCAGCGCGGCGACGAACTGCCGCCCGGCGTGATGAAGATGGTCAAGGTCTTCGTCGCGGTGAAGCGCAAGATCCAGCCCGGCGACAAGATGGCCGGCCGTCACGGCAACAAGGGCGTGGTCTCGCGCATCGTGCCGGCTGAGGACATGCCGTTCCTCGAGGACGGGACGCACGCCGACATCGTGCTGAATCCGCTCGGCGTGCCCTCGCGCATGAATGTCGGGCAGATCCTGGAGACGCATCTCGGCTGGGCGGCTGCGGGCCTCGGCAAGCAGATCGCCAAGGCGCTCGACGCCTATCGCAAGGGCCACGACGTCAAGGCGCTGAGGGCCTCGTTCGACGCCGTCTACGACGACAACGAGATCGTCGCCTCGATGGACGAGAACGAGCTCGTCGAGATGGGCCAGAACCTGCGCCGCGGCGTTCCGATCGCGACGCCGGTGTTCAACGGCGCCAAGGAGGCCGATATCGAGCGGCTTCTGGAGCAGGCCGGGCTCAACAAGTCGGGCCAGGTCACGCTCTATGACGGCCGCACCGGCGAGCCATTCGACCGCAAGGTCACCGTCGGCTACATCTACATGCTGAAGCTGCATCACCTGGTCGACGACAAGATCCATGCCCGTTCGATCGGCCCGTACTCGCTCGTCACCCAGCAGCCGCTGGGCGGCAAAGCGCAGTTCGGCGGACAGCGCTTCGGCGAGATGGAGGTCTGGGCGCTCGAAGCCTATGGCGCCGCCTACACCCTGCAGGAGATGCTGACGGTGAAGTCGGACGACGTGGCGGGCCGCACCAAGGTCTACGAGTCGATCGTGCGCGGCGAGGACAACTTCGAGGCGGGCATCCCCGAGAGCTTCAACGTGCTCGTCAAGGAAATGCGCTCGCTCGGCCTCAACGTCGAACTGGTCAACAACAAGCCCAAGCCGGGCGAGTTGCCGCCGGCCGAGGCGGCTGAATGAGGCAGTCGGCAATCGGCATTAGGCAGTCGGGAATTCAACCCGATTGCCGACTGCCTACTCCCAACTGCCATTTGACGATTTGGCTGGAGAAAGTGGCGCGAGCCCTTCCGGCAACAGGAGACAGGCGATGAAGCAAGAGGTCATGAACCTTTTCGGCCAGCAGCCGGTGCAGCAGGCGTTCGATGCGATCCGCATCTCGATCGCCAGCCCGGAGAAGATCCTGTCCTGGTCCTATGGCGAGATCAAGAAGCCGGAGACCATCAACTACCGGACCTTCAAGCCGGAGCGCGACGGCCTGTTCTGCGCCCGCATCTTCGGGCCGATCAAGGACTACGAGTGCCTGTGCGGCAAGTACAAGCGCATGAAGTTCAAGGGCGTGATCTGCGAGAAGTGCGGCGTGGAAGTCACGCTCGCGCGCGTCCGGCGCGAGCGCATGGGCCATATCGAGCTCGCAGCCCCGGTCGCCCATATCTGGTTCCTGAAGTCGCTGCCCTCGCGCATCGGCCTCTTGATGGACATGCCGCTCAAGGATCTGGAGCGCATCCTCTATTTCGAGAGCTATGTCGTCATCGAGCCGGGTCTGACGCCGCTCAAGGACCGGCAACTGCTCTCGGAAGAGGAGTATGTCCGTTGCCAGGAGGAATACGGCGCCGACACCTTCACCGCCATGATCGGCGCGGAAGCGATCCGCGAGATGCTGCGCGCGCTCGACCTCGACCAGATCAACGCCGATCTCAAGCATGAGATCGCGACGACGACGTCGGAGCTGAAGCCCAAGAAGCTGATGAAGCGCCTCAAGATCATCGAGGCGTTCCAGCAGTCGGGCAACAAGCCGGAATGGATGGTCATGACCATCGTCCCGGTGATCCCGCCCGATCTGCGCCCGCTGGTGCCGCTCGACGGCGGCCGCTTCGCGACCTCCGACCTCAACGACCTGTATCGCCGCGTCATCAACCGCAACAACCGCCTGAAGCGGCTGATCGAGCTGCGCGCGCCCGACATCATCATCCGCAACGAGAAGCGGATGCTGCAGGAATCGGTCGACGCGCTGTTCGACAACGGTCGCCGCGGCCGCGTCATCACCGGCGCCAACAAGCGCCCGCTGAAGTCGCTCGCCGACATGCTGAAGGGCAAGCAGGGCCGCTTCCGGCAGAACCTGCTCGGCAAGCGCGTCGACTATTCCGGCCGCTCGGTCATCGTGGTCGGCCCGGAGATGAAGCTGCACCAGTGCGGGCTGCCCAAGAAGATGGCGCTCGAGCTGTTCAAGCCGTTCATCTATGCGCGCCTCGACGCCAAGGGCTACTCGACCACGGTCAAGCAGGCCAAGAAGCTGGTCGAGAAGGAGAAGCCCGAGGTCTGGGACATCCTGGACGAGGTCATCCGCGAGCATCCGGTGCTGCTGAACCGCGCGCCGACGCTGCATCGCCTCGGCATCCAGGCCTTCGAGCCCGTGCTGATCGAAGGCAAGGCGATCCAGCTCCATCCGCTGGTCTGCGCCGCCTTCAACGCCGACTTCGACGGCGACCAGATGGCCGTGCACGTCCCGCTGTCGCTCGAGGCGCAGCTGGAAGCGCGCGTCCTGATGATGTCGACCAACAACATTCTGCACCCGGCCAACGGTCTGCCGATCATCGTGCCGTCGCAGGACATCGTGCTCGGCCTGTACTACCTCTCGATCGTCTCCGACGGCGAGCCGGGCCAGGGCAAGGTCTTCGGCGATTTCGGCGAGCTCGAATACGCGCTGCACGAGAAGGTCGTGACGCTGCATTCGAAGATCAAATACCGCTGGACCGGCGTCGGCCAGGACGGCAAGCCCTACACCAGGATCTACGACACCACGCCGGGCCGCGTCATCCTCTCGACGGCGCTGCCGAGGCACCCGAACATGACCTTCGACGTCAGCAACCGCCTGATGACGAAGAAGGAAATCTCCGGGATGATCGACGCCGTCTATCGCGGCTGCGGTCAGAAGGAGTCGGTGATCTTCTGCGACCGGATCATGTCGCTCGGCTTCACCCACGCCTTCAAGGCCGGCATCTCCTTCGGCAAGGACGACATGGTCGTGCCGGAGAACAAGTGGGAGATCGTCGACACGACCCGCGCGCTCGCCAAGGATTACGAGCAGCAGTACCAGGACGGCCTGATCACCCAGGGCGAGAAGTACAACAAGGTCGTCGACGCCTGGGCGAAGTGCTCCGACAAGCTCGCCCAGGAGATGATGGCCCGCATCTCGACCGTGAAGAAGGACAAGGACGGTCGCGATCTGCCGATCAACTCGATCTACATGATGAGCCACTCGGGCGCGCGCGGCTCGCCGGCTCAGATGAAGCAGCTCGCGGCGATGCGCGGCCTGATGGCGAAGCCGTCCGGCGAGATCATCGAGAGCCCGATCATCTCGAACTTCAAGGAAGGCCTCGACGTGCTCGAGTATTTCAACTCGACGCACGGCGCCCGCAAGGGCCTCGCCGACACCGCGCTGAAGACGGCCAACTCCGGCTATCTGACGCGCCGTCTCGTCGACGTGGCGCAGGACGCCATCATCTCCGAGACCGATTGCGGCTCGGAGAGCGGCATCAAGATGCGCGCCATCATCGACGCGGGCCAGGTCGTCGCCTCGCTCGGCATCCGCATCCTCGGCCGCTCGGCCGCGGAGGATGTCACCGACATCGACGGCAAGGTCCTCGTCGCCAAGGGCACGATGATCGACGAGAGCCACATCGAGGCGATCAACGCCGCCGGCGTGCAGGAGGTGAAGATCCGTTCGGTCCTGACCTGCGCCACCAAGAACGGCGTCTGCGCCACCTGCTACGGGCGCGATCTCGCCCGCGGCACGCCCGTCAACATGGGCGAGGCCGTCGGCGTCATCGCGGCGCAGTCGATCGGCGAGCCCGGCACGCAGCTCACCATGCGCACCTTCCACATCGGCGGCGCGGCCACCATCGCCGACCAGTCCTTCGTCGAATCGAACTTCGAGGGCGTGGTCAAGATGCGCAACCGCAACGTCGCGCGGAACTCCGACGGCGACCTGATCGCCATGGCGCGCAACATCGCGATCGTCATCACCGGCCCGGACGGCGCCGAGCGCGCGGTCCATCGCGTCCAGTTCGGCTCGAAGCTCAGGGTCGACGAGGGCGACAAGGTCAAGCGCGGCCAGCGCCTGATCGAGTGGGATCCCTATTCCCGCCCGATCCTGGCGGAAGTGGACGGCAGCGTCGGCTACGAGGATCTCGTGGACGGCATGTCGATCACCGAGACGACCGACGAGGCGACCGGCATCTCCAAGCGCGTCGTCATCGACTGGCGCGGCTCGGCCCGGACCTCGGACCTGCGACCGGCGCTGACCGTGCACGGGCCCGACGGCAAGATCGCCAAGCTGCCGCGCGGCGGCGAAGCCCGCTACATTCTGCCCGTCGAGGGCATCATCTCGATGGAGCCCGGCGCGTCGATCAAGGCCGGCGACGTGCTCGCCCGCGTCTCGACCGACTCGGCCAAGACCCGCGACATCACGGGCGGCCTGCCGCGCGTGGCGGAGCTGTTCGAGGCGCGCCGCCCGAAGGATGCGGCGATCATCGCCGAGAAGGCCGGCGTGATCGGCTTCGGCAAGGACTACAAGAACAAGCGTCGCGTCACGCTGACGCCGCATGACGGTTCCGAGGGGCTGGAATACCTGATCCCCAAGGGCAAGCACATCCATCTCCAGGACGGCGACGTCGTCGAGATGGGCGACTACATCCTCGACGGCAACCCGGCCCCGCACGACATCCTGGCGATCAAGGGCGTCGAGGAGCTGGCGGCTTATCTGGTGAACGAGATCCAGGAGGTCTATCGCCTCCAGGGCGTCGGCATCAACGACAAGCACATCGAGGTGATCGTCCGGCAGATGCTGCAGAAGGTCGAGATCACGGAGTCGGGCGACACCGACATCCTGACCGGCGACCAGGTCGACCGCATCGAGTTGCAGGAGATCAACGCGAAGATGGCGGAGGAGGGCAAGAAGCCCGCATCCGGCGTCCCCGTGCTGCTCGGCATCACCAAGGCGAGCCTGCAGACGCGTTCGTTCATCTCGGCGGCCTCGTTCCAGGAGACCACCCGCGTCCTCACGGAAGCGGCGGTCAACGGCAAGTCGGACATGCTGGAAGGCCTGAAGGAGAACGTCATCGTCGGCTCGCTGATCCCGGCCGGCACCGGCGCGCAGGTCGCCCGCATCAAGCAGGTGGCGACGCGCCGCGACGACCTCATCGTCGGCCAGAAGGCCGATGCGGCGGCGAGGGCGGCCAAGGCCGCGAACGACGCGGCCGCGGCTGCTCTGCCCGCGGCGGAGTAGGACGCGTCCTGATCGACCATCAGGGGTCGCCTTCGGGCGGCCCCTTTTTGTTACTTCGGCCGGAGGCTTCGTTGCGCCAAGGCGGCCGGCGCAGCAAGATTGTGAGGTTGCGACCGGCTGTCCCGCCGAACCGCCCCGATCCGCGCGCCGGACAGCGCGCAAAGCCGTTTTCGGGTCATTTCCGGGGTTGACGCGAATCCCCGCCCGAGTCATAAGCGCGCCACTGTCGAAGGTTGTCGGACACGTTTGTCGCTTAGCCTCTGTTGCGAGCGAATGTCGCGGCCGAAACGCCTTCGGAACTCCAGCGTCGAACGACGACATGGTATGATGCATGAACGCGGGGCAACGCGCGTTCCTCTGCTTGGCGAACGCGCCTGAGGCCTCCCTGCCGGGAGCCGATGGCGCGGCTTCGTTTGTGTCATGGCATCGCGCGAACTGGCGGGATTTTTGAGATTTCCAAACGCTCAACGGAGCGAGAGGCCTGTTCAATGCCGACAATCAGCCAGCTGATCCGCAAGCCGCGCACGCCCGTCAAGGCGCGCAACACCGCGCCGGCGCTCGAGAATTGCCCGCAGAAGCGCGGCGTCTGCACGCGCGTCTACACCACGACCCCGAAGAAGCCGAACTCGGCGCTCCGCAAGGTCGCCAAGGTGCGCCTGACCAACGGCTTCGAGGTGATCGGCTACATTCCCGGCGAGGGCCACAACCTCCAGGAGCACTCCGTCGTCATGATCCGCGGCGGCCGCGTCAAGGACCTGCCCGGCGTGCGCTACCACATCCTGCGCGGCGTGCTCGACACCCAGGGCGTCAAGAACCGCAAGCAGCGCCGTTCCAAATACGGCGCCAAGCGTCCGAAGTGAGTTCTGCCAGACGGGCAGGGCGACGAGCCCGGGCCCGTTCGCAGCGTTTCAAGATTTGACCGGAGACTAGACGATGTCCCGCCGCCACAGCGCCGAAAAGCGCGAGATCATTCCCGATCCGAAGTTCCACGACATCATCGTGACGAAATTCATGAATTCGGTGATGTACGAAGGCAAGAAGTCGACCGCCGAGCGGATCGTCTACGGGGCCTTCGACATCATCGAGGGCAAGATGAAGAGCGATCCGCTCGCCGTGTTCAAGAGCGCGCTCGAGAACGTCGCTCCGGCGATCGAGGTCCGTTCGCGTCGCGTCGGCGGCGCCACCTACCAGGTTCCGGTCGAGGTCCGCACCGAGCGCCGTCAGGCGCTGGCGATCCGCTGGCTGATCTCGGCCGCCCGCGGCCGCAACGACAAGACCATGGTCGAGCGCCTCTCGGCCGAGCTCATGGACGCGGCCAACAACCGCGGCAACGCCGTCAAGAAGCGCGAAGACACGCACCGGATGGCGGAAGCCAACCGCGCCTTCTCGCATTACCGCTGGTAAGCGGCTCCCGGACTCCAGGACAGACAGAGCACTCCCATGCCCCGTTCCCATCCGATCGCCCGATACCGCAATTTCGGCATCATGGCGCATATCGACGCCGGCAAGACGACGACGACCGAGCGCGTGCTGTACTACACCGGCAAGTCGCACAAGATCGGCGAAGTCCATGACGGCGCCGCCACCATGGACTGGATGGAGCAGGAGCAGGAGCGTGGCATCACGATCACGTCGGCCGCGACCACCTGCCTGTGGCGCGACCATCGCCTGAACATCATCGACACCCCCGGCCACGTCGACTTCACCATCGAGGTCGAGCGGTCGCTGCGCGTGCTCGATGGCGCCGTCTGCGTGCTCGACGGCAACCAGGGCGTCGAGCCCCAGACCGAGACCGTCTGGCGCCAGGCCGACAAGTACGACGTGCCGCGCGTCGTCTTCGTCAACAAGATGGACAAGATCGGCGCCGATTTCTATCGCTGCGTCCAGGACATCATCGACCGTGTCGCCGGCAAGCCGGTCTGCCTGCAGATCCCGATCGGGGCGGAGTCGGACTTCGTCGGCGTCGTCGACCTGATCAAGATGAAGGCGATCGTCTGGAACGGAGAGGCGCTTGGCGCGTCCTTCGAGGAGAAGGACATCCCGGCCGATCTCGCCGAGAAGGCCGCCGAATACCGCAACAAGCTGGTCGAGGCCGCCGTCGACATGGACGACACGGCGATGGAGGCCTATCTCGAGGGCGCCGAGCCCGACGTCGAGACCCTGCGCCGCCTGATCCGCACCGCCGTTCAGCGCCGGGCCTTCCATCCCGTGCTCTGCGGCTCGGCCTTCAAGAACAAGGGCGTGCAGCCCCTGCTCGACGCCGTCGTCGACTTCCTGCCGTCGCCGACCGATCGCGGCGAGGTCGAGGGCATCGACTTCAAGACCGAGGAGCCGACCACCCGCAAGCCGACCGACGAAGATCCCTTCGCCATGCTCGCCTTCAAGATCATGGACGACCCCTTCGTCGGCACGATCACCTTCTGCCGCGTCTACTCGGGCAAGATCGAGACCGGCGCGGGCGTGATCAACTCGACCCGCGACAAGAAAGAGCGCGTCGGCCGCATGCTGCTGATGCACGCGAACAACCGCGAGGACATCAAGGAGGCCTATGCCGGCGACATCGTCGCCCTGGCCGGCCTCAAGGATGTCCGCACCGGCGATACGCTGTGCGACCCGCTGAAGCCCGTCATCCTGGAGCGGATGGAGTTCCCCGAGCCGGTCATCACGATCGCGATCGAGCCGAAGTCGAAGGCCGACCAGGAGAAGCTGGGTCTGGCGCTGGCCAAGCTCGCCAACGAGGATCCGTCCTTCCGCGTCTCGACCGACCAGGAGAGCGGCCAGACCATCCTCAAGGGCATGGGCGAGCTGCATCTCGACATCAAGGTCGACATCCTGCGCCGGACCTACAAGGTCGACGCCAATATCGGCGCGCCGCAGGTGGCCTATCGCGAGACCATCACCAGGAAGGTCGATGTCGACTATACCCACAAGAAGCAGACCGGCGGCACGGGCCAGTTCGCCCGCGTCAAGTTCACGGTCGAGCCGAACGAGACCGGCAAGGGCTTCGAGTTCGAGTCGAAGATCATCGGCGGCGCGGTGCCGAAGGAGTACATCCCGGGCGTCGAGAAGGGCCTCAACTCCGTGATCGGCTCCGGCGTGCTCGCCGGCTTCCCGGTCGTCGACGTCAAGGTCTCGCTGACGGACGGCGCCTTCCACGAGGTCGACTCCTCGGCGCTCGCCTTCGAGATCGCGTCCCGCGCCGGCCTTCGCGAAGGCCTGCAGAAGGCCGGCTCGGTGCTGCTCGAGCCGATCATGAAGGTCGAGGTGGTGACGCCGGAGGACTATACCGGCTCGGTCATCGGCGACCTGAACTCGCGGCGCGGCCAGATCCAGGGCCAGGACATGCGCGGCAACGCGGTCGTCGTGAACGCGATGGTGCCGCTGGCCAACATGTTCGGCTACGTCAACCAGCTGCGCTCGTTCAGCCAGGGCCGGGCCAACTACACCATGCAGTTCGACCACTACGAGCAGGTTCCTTCGGCGGTCGCCGCCGAGGTCCAGGCCAAGTACGCCTGACCTGCTTTCACGCAACAGATGATCTGACGGACGGAGGCTACGATGGCCAAAGAGAAATTCGCTCGCACGAAGCCGCATTGCAACATTGGGACGATTGGTCACGTCGACCATGGCAAGACGTCTTTGACGGCTGCGATCACGAAGGTTCTGGCGGAGTCCGGCGGGGCGTCGTTCACGGCCTATGACCAGATCGACAAGGCTCCGGAGGAGAAGGCTCGCGGGATCACGATCTCGACGGCGCATGTCGAGTACGAGACGGCGAACCGGCACTACGCGCATGTCGACTGCCCCGGCCACGCCGACTATGTGAAGAACATGATCACGGGCGCGGCGCAGATGGACGGCGCGATCCTGGTTGTGTCGGCGGCGGACGGTCCGATGCCGCAGACGCGCGAGCACATCCTGCTGGCGCGCCAGGTCGGCGTTCCGGCTCTGGTGGTGTTCATGAACAAGGTCGACCTGGTCGACGACGCGGAGCTGCTCGAGCTGGTCGAGATGGAGATCCGCGAGCTTCTGTCGAAGTACGACTTCCCGGGCGACGACATCCCGATCACCAAGGGCTCGGCCAAGGTCGCGCTCGACAACGGCGACAAGGCGATCGGCCATGACGCGGTTGTGGCGCTGATGAAGACGGTCGACGACTACATCCCGCAGCCGGAGCGCCCGATCGACCAGCCCTTCCTGATGCCGGTCGAGGACGTGTTCTCGATCTCGGGCCGCGGCACGGTTGTGACGGGCCGGGTCGAGCGCGGGATCGTCAAGGTCGGCGAGGAGATCGAGATCGTGGGCCTGAGGGACACGGTCAAGACGACGGTGACGGGCGTCGAGATGTTCCGCAAGCTGCTCGACCAGGGCCAGGCGGGCGACAACATCGGCGCGCTGCTGCGCGGCACCAAGCGCGAGGACGTCGAGCGCGGCCAGGTGCTGTGCAAGCCGGGCTCGGTCAAGCCGCACACGAAGTTCAAGGCCGAGGCCTACATCCTGACCAAGGAGGAGGGCGGGCGCCACACGCCGTTCTTCACCAACTACCGGCCGCAGTTCTACTTCCGCACGACGGACGTGACCGGGGTGGTGCACCTGCCCGAGGGCACGGAGATGGTGATGCCGGGCGACAACATCGCCATGGAGGTGCACCTGATCGTGCCGATCGCGATGGAGGAGAAGCTGCGCTTCGCCATCCGCGAAGGCGGACGCACCGTCGGAGCAGGCGTCGTCGCCAGCATCATCGCGTAACCAGCGTTTTCGTGAGGGCGAAGGCCCTACCGGGCCTCCGCCTACTCACGTCACGAGGAAGACAAGACCATGAACGGTCAGAACATCCGGATCCGCCTCAAGGCGTTCGACCACCGCATCCTCGACGCCTCAACGCGCGAGATCGTGTCGACCGCGAAGAGGACTGGCGCGCAGGTCCGCGGTCCCATCCCGCTGCCGACGCTCATCGAGAAGTTCACGGTCAACCGCTCGCCGCACATCGACAAGAAGTCGCGCGAGCAGTTCGAAATGCGGACCCACAAGCGGGTTCTCGACATCGTCGACCCGACCCCGCAGACGGTCGACGCCCTCATGAAGCTCGATCTCGCCGCCGGCGTCGACGTCGAAATCAAGCTCTGATCTTTAGCCGGGTCCTCTGTCGCCAGTCTTTGAGCTGGCAGAACATGACCCCAAGGGAAGGTATGCACCGATGCGTTCCGGTGTGATTGCACAGAAAGTCGGGATGACCCGCATCTTCACCGATGCCGGCGAACATATCCCGGTCACCGTGCTGAAGCTCGACAACTGCCAGGTCGTCGCGCATCGCACGATCGAGAAGAACGGCTATGTCGCCGTGCAGCTCGGGTCGGGCTTGGCCAAGGTCAAGAACGTCTCGAAGGCTGAGCGCGGTCATTTCGCCGTGGCCAAGGTCGAGCCCAAGCGCAAGATCGTCGAGTTCCGCGTCAGCGACGACGCGTTGATCCCGGTCGGCGCCGAGCTCACCGCCGACCATTTCGTGGTCGGCCAGTTCGTCGATGTCTCCGGCACGACGCTCGGCAAGGGCTTCGCCGGCGGCATGAAGCGCTGGAACTTCGGCGGCCTGCGCGCCACCCACGGCGTCTCGGTCTCGCATCGTTCGATCGGCTCGACCGGCGGCCGTCAGGACCCGGGCAAGACCTTCAAGAACAAGAAGATGCCCGGCCATCTCGGCGTCGAGCGCGTCACCACCCAGAACCTGCGCGTCGTCCAGACGGACGTCGAGCGCGGCCTGATCCTGGTCGAGGGCGCGGTTCCGGGCCATGCCGGCGGCTGGATCCATGTCCGCGACGCGATCAAGCGCGCGCTGCCCAAGGATGCTCCGCTTCCCGGCAAGTTCCGCACCGCCGGCGACGCTGCCAGGGCTGATGCGGCCAAGGCCGACCAGACGCAGGCTCCCGCCACCGAGACCGCCGAGGAGAACGCGTGATGAAGCTCGATATCACCACCCTCGAAGGCGGCTCTGCCGGTTCGGTCGAACTGTCCGACGCGATCTTCGGCCTCGAGCCGCGCGCCGACATCCTCGCCCGCATGGTGCGCTACCAGCTCGCCAAGCGCCGCGCCGGCACGCACAAGTCCAAGGGCCGCTCGGAAGTCGACCGCACCCGCAAGAAGATCTACAAGCAGAAGGGCACCGGCGGCGCACGCCACGGCGCGGCTTCCGCCCCGCAGTTCCGCGGCGGCGGCAAGGCCTTCGGCCCGATCGTGCGCGATCACGCCCATGACCTGCCCAAGAAGGTGAGGGCGCTCGCGCTCCGCCACGCGCTCTCGGCCAAGGCCAAGGGCTCGGAGATCATCATCATCGACGACGCGAAGCTCGCGGAGCCGAAGACCAAGATCCTGCTCGGCCATTTCAGCAAGCTCGACCTGTCGAGCGCGCTGGTCATCGGCGGCGCCGAGATCGACGTGAATTTCGGCCTGGCCGCGCGTTCGATCCCGAATGTCGACGTGCTGCCGGTCCAGGGCATCAACGTCTATGACATCCTGCGTCGCACCAAGCTCGTCTTGACCCGCTCGGCTGTCGATGCGCTGGAGGCGCGCTTCAAATGAGCCAGGCATCCAAGAATCTGGATCCCCGCCACTACGACGTGATCGTGGCGCCGGTGATCACCGAGAAGGCGACGATGCTCTCCGAGCACAACAAGGTCGTCTTCAAGGTCGCCAGGACGGCGACCAAGCCGCAGATCAAGGCGGCGATCGAGAAGCTCTTCGACGTCAAGGTCAAGAGCGTCAACACGATCGTCACCGAAGGGAAGATGAAGGTCTTCCGGGGCCGTCTCGGCCAGCGCTCGGACGTCAAGAAGGCGGTCGTGACCCTCGAAGAAGGTCACTCCATCGACGTGACCACGGGCCTCTGAGGGAAAGATCGTCATCATGGCTCTGAAATCATTCAAGCCGATCACGCCGAGCCTTCGCCAGCTCGTGATCGTCGACCGCAGCGAACTCTACAAGGGCAAGCCGCTCAAGGTGCTGACCGAGGGCAAGTCGTCCACGGGCGGCCGCAACAATCTCGGCCGCGTAACCGTCCGCTTCCGCGGCGGCGGACACAAGCGGACGCTGCGCCTGATCGACTTCAAGCGCCGCGGCAAGGACGGCATCCCGGCCGTCGTGGAGCGGATCGAGTACGATCCCAACCGCACGGCGTTCATCGCCCTGATCAAGTATCAGGACGGCGAGCAGGCCTACATCCTGGCCCCGCAGCGCCTCGCCGTCGGCGACGGCGTGATCTCGGGCCCGTCGGTCGACGTGAAGCCCGGCAACGCCGCCCCGATGGGCACGCTGCCGATCGGCACGATCGTCCACAATGTCGAGCTCAAGATCGGCAAGGGCGGGGCGCTCGCCCGGTCCGCGGGCAACTACGCCCAGATCGTCGGCCGCGACCAGGGCTACGTCATCGTCCGCCTGAACTCGGGCGAGCAGCGCCTGATCAGCGGCCTGTGCTATGCCACCGTGGGCGCGGTCTCGAACCCCGACCACATGAACAGGAACGACGGCAAGGCGGGTCGCTCGCGCTGGCTCGGCCGTCGTCCGCATAACCGCGGCGTCTCGATGAACCCTGTCGACCATCCCCATGGCGGCGGCGAAGGCCGCACCTCGGGCGGTCGTCACCCGGTGACCCCCTGGGGCAAGCCGACCAAGGGCAAGAAGACCCGCTCGAACAAGCGGACCGACACCTTCATCGTGTCGAGCCGTCACGCCCGCAAGAAGAAGAACTGAGGTCCGTCATGGCGCGTTCGCTTTGGAAAGGTCCGTTCGTCGACGGATACCTTCTGAAAAAGGCCGAGGTCGCCCGTTCGGCGAGCCGGTCCGAGGTCATCAAGATCTGGAGCCGCCGCTCCACGATCCTGCCGCAGTTCGTCGGTCTGACGTTCGGCGTCTACAACGGCCACAAGCATGTGCCGGTGTCCGTGTCCGAGGAGATGGTGGGCCACAAGTTCGGCGAGTTCTCGCCGACGCGCACCTTCCACGGGCACGCCGCCGACAAGAAGGCGAAGAGGAAGTAAGCCATGGGAAAAGCATCCTTCCCCCGTGCGCTGCCCGACAACGAAGCCGTCGCGGTCGCCCGCAACCTCCGCGTCAGCCCGCAGAAGCTGAACCTCCTCGCCCAGCTCATCCGCGGCAAGAAGGTCTCGACCGCGCTCGCCGACCTCGAGTTTTCGCGCAAGCGGATCTCGCTGGACGTGCGCAAATGCCTGCAGAGCGCGATCGCCAACGCCGAGAACAACCATGATCTCGACGTCGACGATCTCGTCGTGGCGCAGGCCTTCGTCGGCAAGGCGCTGGTGATGAAGCGTTTCCATGCCCGCGCCCGCGGCCGTGGCGCCCGCATCCTGAAGCCCTTCGCGAACATCACGATCGTGGTGCGCGAAGTCGCCGCGGCCAAGGCCTGAGGAGAGAACGATGGGTCAGAAAATCAATCCGATCGGGCTTCGCCTCGGCATCAACCGCACCTGGGATTCGCGCTGGTTCGCCCAGAAGGGCGAGTACGGCAAGCTGCTGCATGAGGACATGGCGATCCGCGCCATGCTCATGAAGATGCTCAAGCAGGCCGCGATCTCGAAGATCATCATCGAGCGCCCGCACAAGAAGTGCCGCGTCACCATCCACTCGGCGCGTCCGGGCGTGGTGATCGGCAAGAAGGGCGCCGACATCGAGAAGCTGCGCAAGTCGGTGATGAAGCTGACCAAGGCCGACGTGACCATCAACATCGTCGAGGTCCGCAAGCCCGAGATCGACGCCACGCTGGTCGCCGATTCGATCGCGCAGCAGCTCGAGCGCCGCGTCGCCTTCCGCCGCGCCATGAAGCGCGCCGTGCAGTCGGCGATGCGTCTGGGCGCCGAGGGCATCCGCATCAACTGCTCGGGCCGTCTCGGCGGCGCCGAGATCGCGCGCCTCGAATGGTATCGCGAGGGCCGCGTTCCGCTGCACACGCTGCGCGCCGACGTGGATTACGGTGTCGGCACCGCCTTCACCACCTATGGCACGTGCGGCATCAAGGTCTGGATCTTCAAGGGCGAGATCCTCGAACACGACCCGATGGCCCAGGACAAGCGCTTGTCCGACGAGGGTGGCCGCTCCGGCGGTCGCGATCGTCGCGACCATGCCGCGTAAGGCTGATCGAGAAGAGCCATGTTGCAACCGAAGAAGACCAAGTTCCGCAAGCAGTTCAAGGGGCGCATCGCCGGCGTCGCCAAGGGCGGCACGGACCTCAATTTCGGCCAGTACGGCCTGAAGGCGCAGGAGCCGGAGCGCGTCACCGCCCGCCAGATCGAGGCGGCCCGCCGCGCGATCACGCGCGCCATGAAGCGCGCCGGCCGCGTCTGGATCCGGATCTTCCCGGACGTGCCGGTGTCGAAGAAGCCGACCGAAGTCCGCATGGGCAAGGGCAAGGGCGCGCCCGAGTTCTGGGCGGCCAAGGTCAAGCCGGGCCGGATCATGTTCGAGATCGACGGCGTGCCCGAGGACACCGCCCGCGAGGCGATGCGTCTCGGCGCGGCCAAGCTGCCGATCAAGACCCGCTTCATCCAGCGCATCGCAGAGTAGGGGAGGACGATATGAAAGCCGCACAACGCCTCTCCGACCTCAAGGCCATGAGCGTGGACCTGCTGCAGGACGAGCTCCTGAAGCTGAAGAAGGAGCAGTTCAACCTGCGCTTCCAGCGCGCCACCGGCCAGCTCGAGAACACCGCGCGGGTCACCGAGGTCCGCAAGGACATCGCCCGCATCAAGACGCTGCAGCGGTCCAAGACCGCCGCGTCGGCCGCCTGAGGAGAACGATCATGCCGAAGCGCGTGCTGCAGGGCGTCGTCGTCAGCGACAAGCAGAACAAAACTATTGTGGTGAAGGTCGAGCGGCGCTATACGCACCCGCTCCTCAAGAAGACGGTTCGCCGGACCAAGAACTATCACGCCCATGACGAGGCGCAGGCGTTCAAGGTCGGGGATCAGGTCTGGATCGAGGAGTCCAAGCCGATTTCCAGGCTGAAAAGCTGGGTCGTGCTCGACAACGCCCCCAAAGCGTAAGTCAGAATTTGAGGCCAGGGGGCGATCGACCCCCGTCAGCCGTAGTCCGGTCGGCGCTGATGCCGCGCCGGAAACCGCGCTGATATTCAGCATGGAAGGATCAAGGCCATGATCCAGGTGCAGACGAATCTCGAGGTCGCGGACAATTCCGGCGCCCGTCGCGTGATGTGCATCAAGGTTCTCGGCGGGTCGAAGCGGCGCTATGCCCGCATCGGCGACATCATCGTCGTCTCGATCAAGGAAGCCATTCCCCGCGGCCGCGTGAAGAAGGGCGACGTCATGAAGGCGGTCGTCGTTCGCACCGCCAAGGACGTCAAGCGCGCCGATGGTTCGGTGATCCGGTTCGACCGCAACGCGGCCGTGCTGATCAACAACCAGAAGGAGCCTGTCGGCACCCGCATCTTCGGGCCGGTTCCGCGCGAGCTGCGCGCCAAGAACCACATGAAGATCATCTCGCTTGCGCCAGAGGTGCTGTGATGGCCGCGAAAATCAAGAAGGGCGACAAGGTCGTCGTGCTGGCCGGCCGCGACAAGGGCAAGGCCGGCGAAGTGCTCCAGGTCCTGCCGAAGGACGGCCGCGCCGTCGTTCGCGGCGTCAACATGGTCAGGAAGCACACCAAGCAGTCGCAGACCTCCGAAGGCGGCATCATCTCGAAAGAGGCCACCATCGACCTGTCGAACATCGCCATCGCCGATCCCAAGGACGGCAAGGCGACGCGGGTCGGCTTCAAGGTACTGGATGACGGCCGCAAGGTCCGTTTCGCCAAGCGCTCGGGGGATCTGATCGATGGCTGAGAATCAGCAGGCGGCCCTCACGCCGCGCATGAAGAAGCATTACGAGGACGTCGTCCGCCCGGCGATGATCAAGGAATTCGGCTACAAGAACGCCATGGAAGTGCCGACGATCGACAAGATCGTCATCAACATGGGTGTGGGCGAGGCGACCGCCGACCGCAAGAAGGTCGACAGCGCCGCCGGCGACCTCGCCTTGATCGCCGGCCAGAAGCCGGTCATCACCAAGTCCCGTCTCGCCATCGCCGGCTTCAAGCTGCGCGAGAACATGGCGGTCGGCTGCAAGGTCACGCTGCGCAAGACCAGGATGTTCGAGTTCGTCGACCGGCTCGTCACCATCGCCTTGCCGCGCGTGCGCGACTTCCGTGGTCTCAACCCGAAGTCGTTCGACGGGCGCGGCAATTTCGCGCTCGGGATCAAGGAGCACATCGTGTTCCCCGAAATCAACTACGACAAGGTCGACGCCGTGTGGGGCATGGACGTGATCGTCTGCACGACTGCGAAGTCGGACGACGAGGCGCGCGCCTTGCTCAAGCACTTCAACTTCCCGTTCCGGCAGTGAGCCTCGCCGCTCATACGCGGAAACCAGGAGAGATCGATGGCTAAGAAAAGCTCCGTCGAGAACAACAACGCCCGCAAGCGGCTGGTGAAGAAATTCGCCGGCAAGCGCGCGCGGCTTCTCGCGATCGCCAATGACGAAAGCCAGTCCATGGACGAGCGTTTCCTCGCTCGCCTCAAGCTGGCCGAACTGCCGCGCAACTCGGCTCCGACCCGCGTGCGCAACCGCTGCGAGGTGACGGGCCGTCCGCGCGCATTCTATCGCAAGCTGAAGATGTCGCGCGTTGCGCTGCGCGAGCTCGGCAACAAGGGGCTGGTTCCCGGCCTCGTCAAGTCGAGCTGGTGAGGAGGACGCATCATGGCGATCATTGATCCGCTCGGAGACATGCTGACCCGCATCCGCAATGCGCAGATGCGGCGCAAGTCGCGCGTTTCGACCCCCGGTTCGAAGCTCAGGGCCCGCGTGCTCGACGTGCTTCAGTCCGAGGGCTACATCCGCGGCTACACCCAGACCGAGTTCGGCAACGGCCGGACCGAGTTCGACATCGAGCTGAAATACCACGAGGGGCTGCCGGTCATCCGGTCGATCTCGCGCGTGTCGAAGCCCGGCCGCCGCGTCTATTCCTCGGTGGAGACGATGCCACGCGTGGCCGACGGCCTCGGCGTGACCATCATCTCGACGCCGAAGGGTGTGATGCCCGATCACCTTGCCCGCGAACAGAACGTGGGCGGCGAAGTGCTCTGCAAGGTCTTCTAGACCTTTCGCACGCCGCTCATTTCAGGAGAAATCCAATGTCTCGTATCGGCAAGAAGCCCGTTCCGGTCCCCGCCGGCGTCACCGCCAACGTCGCCGGCCAGCTCGTCAAGATCAAGGGCTCGAAAGGCGAGCTCTCCTTCAGCGTTCCCGAGGACGTCTCGGTGGCGCTGGAGAACGGCGCGATCGCGGTCCAGCCGCGTTCGCAGTCGAAGCGCGCCCGCGCGCTCTGGGGCACCTCGCGCGCCCGCATCAACAATCTCGTCGTCGGCGCCACGACCGGCTTCGAGAAGAAGCTCGAGATCAACGGCGTCGGCTACAAGGCCGCCGTCGCCGGCAAGGTGCTCAAGCTGTCGCTCGGCTACAGCCACGACATCGACTATCCGATCCCGGAAGGGGTCGCGATCGTGACGCCGAAGCCCACCGAAATCGTCATCACCGGCATCGACAAGCAGGTGGTCGGCCAGATCGCCGCCGAGATCCGCGACTATCGCGGCCCCGAGCCCTACAAGGGCAAGGGCGTCAAATACGCCGGCGAGTTCATCTTCCGCAAGGAAGGCAAGAAGAAGTAAGGACGCCAGCCATGAGCAAGCAGACAGTTGCGACTGCGCGCCGCAAGGCCCGCGTCCGTCGTTCCATCAAGGCGGTCGCCAACGGCCGCGCCCGCCTGTCGGTGCACCGCACCGGCAAGCAGATCTACGCCCAGGTCATCGACGACGTGAAGGGTGTCACCCTCGCTTCCGCCTCGTCGCTGGACAAGGATGTCCGCACCGATCTCAAGTCGGGCGCGAATGTCGCGGCGGCCGCTACGATCGGCAAGCTGATCGCCGAGCGCGCCGTCAAGGCTGGCGTGAAGGACGTGGTCTTCGACCGCGGCTCCTACATGTATCACGGCCGGGTCAAGGCGCTGGCGGAAGCCGCGCGCGAGGCCGGGCTGAATTTCTGAGTTTTGAGACCGCGTCGCGGGGAGCCGGATATCCGGTTCTCCGCGACGCATTTCACGTCGTCCCATACGGGACGCTCGAGCGAGCGGCGAGGCTGTGAGGCCGCGACCGCGCAAGTAAGAGGGCAGACCATGGCGAGAGAGCCGAGAGACCGTCAGGATCGCGAAGAGCGCGATTCCGAATTCGTGGACCGCCTGGTCCACATCAACCGCGTCGCCAAGGTGGTGAAGGGCGGGCGTCGCTTCGGCTTCGCCGCCCTCGTCGTCGTCGGCGATCAGAAGGGCCGCGTCGGCTTCGGCCACGGCAAGGCCCGCGAAGTTCCGGAAGCGATCCGCAAGGCGACGGAAGCCGCCAAGCGCGGCCTCGTCCGCATCCCGCTGCGCGAAGGCCGCACGCTCCATCACGACGTCCAGGGCCGTCACGGCGCCGGCAAGGTCGTGCTGCGCGCGGCTCCGGCCGGTACCGGCATCATCGCCGGCGGCCCGATGCGCGCCGTCTTCGAGGCGGTCGGCATGCAGGACGTGGTGTCGAAGTCGCTCGGCTCCTCGAACCCGTACAACCTCGTCCGCGCGACGTTCGACGCGCTGAAGAACGAGGACTCGCCGCGCGGCGTCGCCGCGCGCCGTTCGCTGAAGGTCTCGGCCCTGCAGACGCGTCGCCGCGATGCCGGCGCCGACGCCGCGGCCGAAGCGTGAGGGGGCGATCATGGCAAAGAAAGCTGAAGCGACAGTCGTCGTCGAGCAGATCGGTTCGCCGATCCGCCGCGAGGCGTCCCAGCGCCAGACCCTGATCGGTCTCGGCCTGAACAAGATCCGCCGGCAGTCGACCCTGGTCGACACCCCGGCCGTGCGGGGCATGATCGACAAGGTCAGGCATCTCGTGCGCGTCGTCGATGCGAAGTGAGGGGAGCGTTCGATGAAACTCACCGACATTCGTGACAACGAAGGCGCGCACAAGTCGCGCATCCGCGTCGGCCGGGGCATCGGCTCCGGCAAGGGCAAGACCGGCGGCCGCGGCGTCAAGGGTCAGAAGGCCCGCGCCGGCGTGGCGGTCAAGGGCTTCGAAGGCGGCCAGATGCCGCTCTATCGCCGCCTGCCCAAGCGCGGCTTCCACAACCTCTTCGCCAAGGACCTGAACGAGGTCAATCTCGGGCGGATCCAGCAGGCGGTCGAGGCCGGCAAGCTCGACGCCAAGGGCGCGGTCACCATCGAGGCGCTGGTCGCCGCTGGCGTGATCACGCGTCAGGCCAGGGACGGCGTCAAGATCCTCGGCGTCGGCGAACTCAAGGCCAAGCTCGCCTTCGAGGTGGCCGGGGCCTCCAAGTCGGCCGTCGAGGCGATCGAGAAGGCCGGCGGTTCGATCAAGATTCTGGCAACCGCTTCACAGTCGTGAGTCGGACGCTTAAATGACATGGCGCGAACGGCGGCCGGGCGCGAAGCCCAGGCCGCCGTTCGGCTATAAGACGGACCTCCGACCGCTTTTCGCTTCGCGGCCAGCGGGCGAGGGGTCCGGACTCGATGATTTCACGACCCAGGGACCGGACGCATGGCATCGGCGGCTGAACAGCTTGCTTCAAACCTGAACTTCGGCGCGTTCGCCAAGGCGGACGAGCTGAAGAAGCGGATCTGGTTCACACTGGGCGCGCTGGTGGTCTACCGGCTCGGCACCTATGTGCCGCTGCCTGGCATGAACCCCGACGCCGTTGCCGATCTGTTCAAGCAGTCGCAGTCCGGCGTGCTCGGCCTGTTCAACATGTTCTCGGGCGGCGCGGTCGGGCGTCTGGCGATCTTCGCGCTCGCGATCATGCCCTACATCTCGGCCTCGATCATCATCCAGCTGCTCTCCAGCGTGGTGCCGACCTTCGAGCAGCTCAAGAAGGAAGGCGAGCAGGGCCGCAAGGTCCTGAACCAGTACACGCGCTACCTGACGCTGTTCCTGGCGCTGTTCCAGGCCTATGGCATCGGCGTGGGCCTGCAGGGCTCGGGCAATCTCGTGCTGGAGCCGGGGCCGTTCTTCCTGCTGTCGACCACGGTCACGCTCGTCGGCGGAACGATGTTCCTGCTCTGGCTCGGCGAGCAGATCACCAGCCGCGGCATCGGCAACGGCACCTCGATGATCATCTTCGCCGGCATCATCGCCGAGTTTCCGGCGCAGCTCGCCCAGACGCTCGAGCTCGGCCGCCAGGGCGCGATCTCGACCGGATTGCTGCTGCTGATCCTGGTGATGGCGATCTGCGTCATCGCATTCTGCGTGTTCATGGAACGGGCCCAGCGCCGGCTGCTGATCAACTATCCCAAGCGCCAGGTCGGCAACCGGATGTACGAGGGCCAGACCTCGTTCCTGCCGCTGAAGCTCAACACCGCCGGCGTGATCCCGCCGATCTTCGCCTCCTCGCTGCTGCTGCTGCCGACGACGATCGCGAGCTTCAGCCAGGCCTCCGGCGGCACCGGCATCCTGGCGACGATGGCGACCTATCTGTCCCATGGCCGGCCGCTGTTCATGACCCTATACGTGGCGCTGATCATCTTCTTCTGCTTCTTCTACACCGCGATCGTGTTCAATCCGGTCGAGACGGCCGACAACCTCAAGAAGCACGGCGGCTTCATGCCGGGCATCCGACCCGGCGAGCGCACCGCCGAGCATATCGACCGGGTTCTGACCCGCATCACCGTGATCGGCGCCGGCTATTTGACTATCGTCTGCTTGGTTCCCGAGCTCATGATCAGCTATGCCCAGATACCGATCATCCTGCTCGGCGGCACCTCGCTGCTGATCGTGGTGACGACGACGATGGACACCGTGGCGCAAGTCCATGGACATCTGCTGGCCCATCAGTATGAGGGGCTGGTCAAGAAGGCGAAGCTGAGGGGAGCGAAGCGTTAGGAGCCTCTAGCCCCAAGCGAGCCGGTCTCGATGGGTTTTGGAGGAGACGGATGCCAGGAGAAGCGCGCAGCCGACACCTGCATCGGTGAGCAGATTCGACGCCGCAGTCGGCTCTCCAAAGCCCATCTGCGGCGCCGGGAATTCGCTCCCGCGGCGTCGCGACATTCGCCGATACCTTGGATCGGCTTCATGATGCTCCTGGCGGAGCGAACGAATTGCCGGCGTCGAGACTGGCTCGGTTGGGGGTAGAGGCTCTTAAATGCGACTGATCTTTCTGGGACCTCCGGGGGCGGGGAAGGGCACTCAGGCAGCGCGTATCGTCGCGAAGCATGGCATTCCGCAACTCTCGACCGGCGACATGCTGCGCGCCGCCGTCGCTGCGGGCACGCCCGTCGGCGTCAAGGCCAAGGCGGTGATGGACGCCGGCGGGCTGGTCTCGGACGAGATCGTCATCGGCATCGTCGCCGACCGGATCGAGGAGCCCGACGCGAAGCCGGGCTTCATCCTCGACGGCTTTCCGCGCACGCTGGCGCAGGCGCAGGCGCTCGACGCCATGCTCGCCTCCAAGGGTCTGAAGCTCGACACGGTGCTGGAGCTCAAGGTCGACCAGAGCAAGCTGGTCGAGCGCATCGTCAAGCGCGCCGACGAGGCCAAGGCCGCCGGACAGCCGGTGCGCAAGGACGACGATCCGGAGGTCTTCAAGATCCGGCTGGAGGCCTATAACCGCGATACCGCCGTGGTCGCGCCCTATTACGAGAAGCGCGGGCAGATCGTCGCCATCGACGGCATGCAGCCGATCGATGCGGTGACGGCGGCGATCGAAAGGGCGCTGGCCGGCTGATGCGGCGGCGCAGCCGCATCGTCGCGGTCGTGCTGGCTTTGATGGTTTGCGCCGGCCCTGCCTTCGCCGAGACCGGCGAGGTCGCTCCCGGCGTTACGATCTCGAAGCGGCGACTCGACGCCCCGATCAACGAGCAGCCCTTCTTCGGGCTTTTGCCGAAGACGCAGCAGCAGCTCGCGGCCGACCGCCAGTTCGTCGATACCGTCGTCGCGAGCCCAGGCCGGGAGGCCAGCTACCGCGGCGCGATCGCGCAAGCCTGGGCCGCTATTCGCGCAAACGACTTCGCGCTGGCCGCGCGCCGCTTCAATCAGGCCTGGCTGCTGATTCCGGCGGGCCCCGAGATCTATCACGGCTTTGCCGTTGTTGTGTCCGGCCGCTTCCGCGATGCAGGCTTCGCCGATGAGCTTTTCCTGATCGCCTCGAGGCTGAAACCGGGTGATGCCCCGATCCAGGCGGATTACGCGCGCTTCCTGCTCGTCGAGCGCCGTGCCGCCGCGGCCGTGCCGCTGCTCGAAGCCGTGACGAGGCATCCGGCGGCGCAAGCGATGCACTTCAGCAATCTCGGCTTCGCCTATGCCCAGACCGGCCGTCTGGAAAAGGCGTGCGAGGCGCTTCAGACCGCCGAGAGCAGGGGGCCGCCGCCAGAGCTGCGGCCCGACCTCGGCGCCTTGCGCCAGATCGCCGGCTGCTGAGCGCCACGGGCGGCTGCATGGACCGCATATCGGCGCGAGGGGCATTCCGCCTTCCGGCCAATCCCTGTTCAGGACGGCGCTTTGAACCGCGCCTCCGTTTATGGTTCCATACAGAACGAGTACCCGGCGAGGTCGCCGGGAACTGGCCGAAGAGCTCGAGGCAGGGAAACGGGGGGCGAGCGCGGTGACGTTTCTGGACGTATTGCCCACGATGCTGCTGATCGCGCTGGCGCTGGTCATGCTCGGCCTCGGGCTGTCGCTGCGCGTCGCCGATTTCACGCGCGTCCTGAAGCATCCGGCCGCGCTGGCGCTGGCGCTCGTGCTGCAGATGGTCGTGCTGCCGCTGGTCTGCCTCGGGATCGTTCTGATGTTCGGGCTGTCGCCGGCCTATGCGGTCGGGCTCCTGCTGCTGGCCGCTTCGCCGGGCGGCGTCTCGGCCAATCTCTTCAGCCATCTCTTCGGCGGCAATGTCGCGATGAACGTCTCGCTGACCGCGATCACGACGCTGCTGTCGATCGTCGGCATGCCGCTCGTCGCCAATCTCGCGATCGGCCAGTTCGCTCCGGCGGGGCCGGGAGCGTTGCCGGTCGTGCCGCTGCAATTCGGCAAGGTGATGCAGGTCGTCGCCATCGTGCTGATCCCGGTCGCCATCGGCATGGCGGTGGCGGCGCGCTGGCCGGAGTTCGCAGGCCGCGCCGAAAAGCCGTTCAAGCTCTTCAGCATCGCGGTGCTGGCGAGCTTCGCCGTCATCGCCATCGTGCAGGAGCGCCAGTCGCTGATGGCGAGCCTGGCCTCGCTTGCGCCCGCGGTGATCCTGTTCAACGCGATCAGCCTCGGTTCCGGCTATTATCTCGCCCGGGCGGTCGGGCTCGCCCGGCCGATCGCGGTCGCGATCAGCTACGAGATCGGCATCCACAACTCGACGCTGGCGATCTACATCGCGCTGTCGGTGCTCGGCAGCGTCGCGATCGGCCTGCCGGCGGCGATCTATTCGATCTCGATGTACATCACCGGCATACTCTTCGGCGTGCTGGTGCTGCGGCGTCGGCGTCCGGCGCCCGGCGCCTGATGCGGGGCAACCGTCGCCTATCCGGGCGTCGTCGATACGCAGATTCGCCGGCGCGGCTTTGACGCCAGGGGCGGGATGCCCGGCGAGAACGCGGTCAGGGACGACGCGATGATGCCGGTCGATCTTTGCGCCAGGATGATCGTCGAGGGTGTCGACCGCCGCCGGCGCGAGGTGCTGACGACCCGGCAGATGCGCATCGGCCGCTGGCTCGAGCTGATCGCGCCCGGCCTCACCGACCGGAGCGTGATAACGCGATCAAGGAGGAATTGAGGCCCGGCAGGGCCGAGCCCGACCGGGCGCCCTGAGCGCTGCGTCGCCATCCTCCGGGACGGGTTGACTCCGCCTCCGCAACCGACTAACGACCCGGCATTCGGTTTCATGTGAGCGATGCCGTTGCCTTCGCGAGAAGGGACGACGTCGCATTCTCGCGTGGATCGGGCTCAACGCACCGCAAGGGCCGGCCTCCACCGGCGCGGAGCATCTTTCATCGCCGTGACCCCCAGCGGGCGTCGCGGCCGACACATGGAGAGACGATCATGGCTCGTATCGCGGGCGTCAACATTCCGACCGGCAAGCGCGTCGTCATCGGCCTGCAGTATATCCACGGCATCGGCGCCGCCAAGGCCCAGGAAATTTGCGAGAAGGTCGGCATCGCCGCCGAGCGCCGCGTCAACCAGCTGACCGACGCCGAAGTGCTGCAGATCCGCGAGACAATCGACCGCGACTACCTCGTCGAGGGCGATCTGCGCCGCGAGGTCTCGATGAACATCAAGCGCCTGATGGATCTCGGCTGCTATCGCGGCCTGCGCCATCGCCGCTCGCTGCCGGTCCGCGGCCAGCGCACGCACACCAATGCGCGCACCCGCAAGGGCAAGTCGAAGCCGATCGCCGGCAAGAAGAAATAAGAACGGCAACAGGCAGGCGGCGGTAGGCATTCGTTTTTCGATTGCCGACCGCCCATTGCCGATTGCCTTCCTCTCCCCAGCGCCTGGCATCACGGGCGCGCCTGAAGGATGAAAGACCCATGGCCAAGGAAGCCCAACGCGTCCGCCGTCGCGAACGCAAGAACATCGTCTCCGGCGTCGCCCATGTGAACGCCTCGTTCAACAACACCATGATCACCATCACCGACGCGCAGGGCAACACGATCTCGTGGTCCTCGGCCGGCACGATGGGCTTCAAGGGCTCGCGCAAGTCGACCCCCTATGCCGCGCAGGTCGCGGCCGAGGACGCCGCGCGCAAGGCCGCCGAGCACGGCATGCGCACGCTGGAGGTCGAAGTCACCGGGCCGGGTTCGGGCCGCGAATCGGCGCTGCGCGCCCTGCAGGCCGCCGGCTTCACCGTGACCTCGATCCGCGACGTGACGCCGATCCCGCATAACGGCTGCCGCCCGCGCAAGCGCCGCCGCGTCTGACACCCGATATTCGAGGCGCCCGCACCGGCGGGCGTCTGTCCGGGGCGGCCCGCCGCCGCCATTGCATTGAAGCACCAGGAGTGCGGTCGTGATCAGCAAGAACTGGCAGGATCTGTCAAAGCCCAACAAGCTCGAAATCAAGGTCGGCGACGACCCGAAGCGTCAGGCGACCGTCGTCGCGCGCCCGCTGGAGCGCGGCTTCGGCATGACGCTCGGCAACGCGCTGCGCCGCGTGCTGCTCTCCTCGCTTCAGGGCGCGGCCGTTACCGCCGTCCAGATCGACGGCGTGCTGCATGAATTCTCCTCGATCCCCGGCGTGCGCGAGGACGTGACCGACATCGTCCTCAACATCAAGGCGATCGCGGTCAAGATGCAGGGCGACGGTCCCAAGCGCATGACGCTGCGCAAGACCGGCCCCGGCACGGTCACCGCCGGCGACATCAACACCATCGGCGACGTCTCCATCCTGAACCCCGACCTCGTGCTCTGCACGCTGGACGAGGGCTCCGAGATCCGCATGGAGTTCACGGTCAACACCGGCAAGGGCTACGTCCCCTCCGAGCAGAACCGTCCGGAAGACGCGCCGATCGGCCTGATCCCGGTCGACAGCCTGTATTCGCCGGTCAAGAAGGTGTCCTACCGCGTCGAGAACACCCGCGAGGGCCAGAATCTCGACCGCGACATGCTGACGCTCCAGATCGAGACCAACGGCTCGGTCAGCCCCGAGGACGCGCTGGCGCTCGCCGCCCGCATCCTGCAGGACCAGCTCGCGGTGTTCATCACCTTCGAGGAGCCGCGCAAGGAAGAGGCCGTCTCGAGCGCGCCGCAGCTGCCCTTCAACCCGGCGCTGCTCAAGAAGGTCGACGAACTCGAGCTCTCGGTCCGCTCGGCGAACTGCCTGAAGAACGACAACATCGTCTATATCGGCGACCTGATCCAGAAGTCGGAGGGCGAGATGCTGCGCACCCCGAACTTCGGCCGCAAGTCGCTGAACGAGATCAAGGAAGTGCTCGCCACCATGGGCCTCCATCTCGGCATGGACGTGACCGGCTGGCCGCCGGAGAACATCGAGGAGCTCGCGAAGCGCTTCGAGGAGCATTACTGAGATCGGGCAATCGGCAATCGCAAGCGCTGACTCCCGACCGCCGACTACCCCATTGCCGACTGCCTGAAAACAACCAGACGCTCCGTACCGTGGCACGGCGGGGCGTAATCAACGAAGGAGCCAAACAATGCGTCACGGTTTCCGCGGTCGTCGTTTCAACCGCTCGGCCGAGCATCGCAAGGCGATGTTCGCCAACATGTCACAGGCCCTGATCAAGCACGAGCAGATCACCACCACGCTGCCGAAGGCCAAGGACCTGCGCCCGGTCGTCGAGAAGCTGGTGACGCTCGCCAAGCGCGGCGATCTGCACGCCCGCCGCCAGGCGATCGCGCAGGTCAAGGACATCGCGCTCGTCGGCAAGCTCTTCGCGGTGCTCGGCCCGCGCTACAAGGAGCGCAATGGCGGCTATCTGCGCATCATGAAGGCGGGCTTCCGCTTCGGCGACAACGCCCCGCTCGCCGTGATCGAGTTCGTCGACCGCGACGTCGACGCCAAGGGCCAGGATTCCGGCCCGGTCTTCACGGCGGAAGACGAGGCGGCCTGAGTTTCGGCTCGGCGCAGAATGCTTCAAGGGCGGTCTCCGGACCGCCCTTTTTCATGGGCTCGATGTCGATTCAGGCGATGGCCAGCAGGCTTTTGATCTTGGCGCGAACCTGTTTGACGACCGCGGTTGGGACCGCGCCCTTTTTCCGGGCATGGCGCGCTTGCCAATCGAGTGATTTGACCTGGTCGGCCAGGACGACGCCGGAGCGCCCGTCGATGCGCGTAGCCACTTCGAACGGGTAACCTTTGATCCGGGTCGAGAGCGGGCAGCAGATCATCAGGCCGGTCTTGCGATTGTAGATCGCGGGACTCAAGACGAGAGCAGGACGAGGCCCCGCCTGCTCATGCCCGCCTCGGGGATCGAACTCGAGCCAGACGATGTCGCCCGTCTCGGGCACGTAGTCACCTGCCGACACTACAATGCTTCCTTGCCTACAGGCTCGCCGAAATCGGCAGGCTTGTGCAGGTTCTCGGGCGTGATGCCAGCAATCAGGCTTTCGAGAGATGAATTCATCGGCTCCGCCGGTTCGATCACGATGCGTCCCTTCGAGGCGCTGATCGTAACCCGCTGCTCAAGGTCGAACGCCGCCAATCTCATCGCCGTTGCGTTGAGGCGCAGCGCGGGGCTGTTGCCCCATTTCTTGATGACGGCATCCATTGGCAGGCCTCCGGCGCGAACGACCTTGTTTCTACATTGTAGATACGCCACATGTGGGGTCAAGCCAGGCGCGCACATCAAAATCCGGATGACCCCGTTCTCGACCTGCGGGCAGGTCGATCCGCGGTCCTTCCGTCTCGAAGAAATCGAGCACCGCGCGATGACAGGCAGGTGCTTCGTCGAGGAGCGCGACCCAGACATTGACAGCGAGCAGATGGCGCATCCACGACATCGTCGTCGAGGGCCGGAGTCGTTCTCATCCGATGATGACAGCGCCTGCGCATCCATGACCATCACTATCGCATCGTGATGCCGTGGCGGAGGCGCACTTTCTTTTGGCGTCGAGCCGCGCCAATCTGCCGGCAATAACATCGCGTGAGCTTGAACCGGGAGGATTAGGATGATCAGGACCATTTTGGCGGCGCTGCTGCCGCTCGCCGTCGCTTTGCCCGCCGTCGCCCAGGACAAATACCCCTCCAAGCCGATCACCATGATCGTGCCCTTCGCGGCCGGCGGCTCGTCGGACGTGATCGCGCGGCTTGCCGGCGACGAGATGGGGCGCGTGCTCGGCCAGCGCATCGTCATGGAGAACATGGCCGGCGCGGGCGGGGCGACGGCGTTGACGCGGGCGGCGCGCGCCGAGCCCGACGGCTACACCATCGTCATCGGCAACAGCGGCACCAACGCCGCCTCCTACTCGATCTATCCGGATCTGAAATACACCCAGGCAGATTTCGCGCCGGTCGGCCTCGTCGCAAAAACCTCGCCGATGATCGCGCTCAAGCTCGATTTCCCGGCCAAGACGCTGAGCGAGTTCATCGCCTATGCCAAGGCCAATCCCGGCAAGGTCAGCCTCGGCCATGCCGGCGTCGGCTCGTCGAACTACCTGATCTGCCGGACCTTCGTGAAGGCGGCGGGCGTCGATGTCGCGCTGGTCAGCTATCGCGGCGCGGGGCCGGCGCTGAACGATCTGATGGGCGGGCAGATCGACGGCGTCTGCGACGCGGCGACCTCGCTGTCGGGCGCGGTCGACGGCAAGAAGGTCAAGGCGCTCGTCGTCGCGACGCCGGCCCGGCTGCCGAGCCTGCCGGAGGTGCCGACCTCGCAGGAGGCGGGGCTGCCGGCTTTCCAGGCGCAGGGCTGGAACGCGATCTTCGTGCCGAAGGCGACGCCGCAGCCGATCATCGATACGCTGAATTCGGCTTTGCGCACAGCGCTTTCGAGCGAGACGCTGCAGAAGCGATTCAAGGATCTGTCCTCGGTGCCGCCGGGGCCGGACGAACTCACGCCGGCCTTCGTCGCGGGGATGGTGCCGGGCGAGATCGAGAAATACCGCGTTCTGCTTTCCGACAAATAGGCGCCGGAACACGGCGGCTGGAAAAGCGCGCCGCCGGGGCCTATGTCTCGGCGAGCCGCCGCCGAGGAGAATGCCGCATGCCCGTCCGCCGCAACCACCCGTTGCTCATCGCCGCCCTGGTCCTGCCGGCGGCGGCGGGCCTCCTGGCCGGGCCGGCGCTCGGCCAGGCGAAGCAGGCGCCCGAGACGCGCCAGCAGATCTCGCTCTCCTTCGCGCCGGTGGTGAAGCAGACGGCCGGAGCGGTCGTGAACGTCTATGGCTCGCGCGTCGAGAAGCAGCAGCGCAATCCGTTCATGGACGATCCGTTCTTCCGCCGCTTCTTCGGCGATCGCGGTTTCGGCGTGCCGCAGGAGCGGGTGCAGCGCTCGCTCGGCTCGGGCGTGGTGGTCGATGCCGGCGGCCTCGTCGTCACCAACAACCACGTCATCGAGGGCATGAGCGAGGTCAAGGTCGCCTTCGCCGACAAGCGCGAGATGGAGGCTGCGATCCTGCTGCGCGATCCGCGCACCGATCTCGCCGTGCTCAAGCTCAAGGGCGCGAAAGACCTCAACGCGATCGAACTCGGCGATTCCGACAAGGTCGAGATCGGCGATCTCGTGCTCGCGATCGGCAACCCGTTCGGCGTCGGCCAGACGGTGACGCAAGGCATCGTCTCGGCGCTGGCGCGGACCCAGATCGGCGTCGGCGACGCGCAGTCCTTCATCCAGACCGACGCCGCGATCAATCCCGGCAATTCGGGCGGTGCGCTGGTCGACATGCAGGGCCGGGTGGTCGGCATCAACACGGCGATCTTCTCGCGCTCGGGCGGGAGCGTCGGCATCGGCTTCGCCATCCCCTCGGCGATGGTTCGCGTCGTGCTGGAGAGCGCCAGGGCCGGCGCGACGACAGTGCGCCGGCCCTGGTTCGGGGCGCGGCTGCAGGTGCTCACCGCCGATGTCGCCGACGGACTCGGCCTGGACCGCCCGGCAGGCTCGGTCGTCGCCAGCGTGGTCGAGAAGGGCCCGGCCTCGGAAGCCGGCCTGCGCCGTTCGGACGTGATCCTCGCGGTGGACGGCGTCCCGGTCGACGATCCCGAAGCCTTCGGCTACCGCTTCGCCACCCGCCCGCTCGGCGGCATGGCCTCGCTCAGCGTCCTGCGCGGCGGCCGTCGCGTCGTCCTGCCGGTCAGGCTCGCGCCCGCGCCGGAGACGCGTCCGCGCGACCCGCTGACGCTCGCCGGCCGCTCGCCATTGACCGGCATCACCGCGCTGAATCTGTCGCCGGCGGTCGCCGAGGAGCTTTCGATCGACGCCGTCAACGAGGGCGTCGTCGTCGCCGAGATCGATGAGGGCAGCACGGCGGCCCGCGTCGGTTTCCAGAAGGGCGACATCGTCCAGGCGATCAACGGCGAGCGCGTCGCGACGACGCGCGAACTCGACGCCGCGCTGAAGGAGCGCAGGCGCCAGTGGGAGGTGACGATCTCGCGCGGCGGCCAGATCATGACCTCGGTCTTCCCGGGGTGAGCGACCTGTTCTCGGCCTCGGGGCTCGACAAGTCCGGCCCGCGCCCGCTCGCCGACCGGCTGCGCCCGACGACGCTGGCCGAGATCTCGGGCCAGGAGCATCTGACCGGGGAGGGCGGGGCGCTGACCCGGCTCGTCGCCTCGGGCTCGCTCGGCAGCCTGATCTTCTGGGGGCCGCCCGGCACCGGCAAGACCACCGTGGCGCGGCTGCTGGCGGGGCAGGTCGATCTCGGCTTCGAGCAGATCTCCGCGATCTTCTCGGGCGTCGCCGATCTCAAGAAGGTGTTCGAGCAGGCGCGGGGTCGCAGGCTGGGGGGCAAGGGCACGCTGCTCTTCGTCGACGAGATCCACCGCTTCAACCGGGCCCAGCAGGACGCGTTTCTCCCGGTGATGGAGGACGGCACCATCACGCTGGTCGGCGCAACGACCGAGAACCCGTCCTTCGCGCTCAACGCCGCGCTGCTCTCGCGCGCCCGGGTGCTGACCTTCAAGGCGCTGGACGAGGGTTCGCTGCTGTTCCTGCTCGGCCGGGCCGAACTGCTGGAGAACCGCGAACTGCCGCTGACGCGGGAGGCGAGGCTCGCGCTCGCCCGTTTCGCCGATGGCGACGGCCGCGCCGCGCTGACGCTGGCCGAGGAGATCTGGCGCGCCGCCAAGCCCGGCGAAATCTTCGACGAGGCGGGCTTAGGCGATGTGATCCAGCGCCGCGCGCCGATCTACGACAAGGCGCAGGACGGCCACTACAACCTGATCTCGGCCCTGCACAAGACGGTGCGCGGCTCCGATCCGGACGCGGCGCTCTACTACTTCGCGCGCATGCTCGACGCCGGCGAGGACCCGCGCTTTTTGGCGCGGCGGCTGGTGCGGATGGCGGTCGAGGACATCGGGCTCGCCGATCCGCAGGCCCTGGTCCATGCCCGCGCGGCGGCCGAGACCTACGAGCAGCTCGGCACGCCCGAGGGCGAGCTCGCGCTGGCCAACACCGTGATCTACCTCGCCACCGCGCCGAAATCGAACGCGGCCTACAACGCCTACAAGGCGGCCCGCCGCGTCGCCAGGGAGCGCGGCTCGCTGACGCCGCCCAAGACGATCCTGAACGCGCCGACCAGGCTGATGAAGGAAGAGGGCTACGGCGCCGACTACGCCTACGACCACGACGCGCCCGACGCCTTTTCCGGCCAGGACTACTGGCCGGACGCGCTCGGCCGGCAGGTGTTCTACGACCCGCCGGAGCGCGGCTTCGAGCGCGAGATCAGGAAGCGGCTGGAGTATTGGGCGAAGCTGCGCGAGGAGCGGGGGGAGTAGCAGCTCCCCCCGTCACTCCGTCATGCTCGCCCTTGTGGCGAGCATCCACGTCTTGGACATAGGACTCGACGGCGGAAGACGTGGATGGTCGGGACAAGCCCGACCATGACGGTAAGAGCGTGCTTCAGGACATTTGCGAGTTATTTCCGTTTGTGCCGCGCCTCCCCACGCCCTATGCCATCCCCATGACCTCCACCCTTCTCGTCTTCCTCGGCGCCGGCATCGGCGGCGTGCTGCGGCACGGCGTCAACCTTGCCGCCCTGCGCTGGCCCCTCGGTGGGTTTCCCTATGGCACGCTCGCGATCAACGTCGTCGGCTCGGGGCTGATGGGGATCGTCGCCGGCTGGTTCGCGTTCAGGGCCGCCGGCGATGCGCCGCAGGATCTCCGGCTCTTCCTCGCCACCGGCATCCTCGGCGGCTTCACCACCTTCTCGGCCTTCTCGCTCGACGCCATCCTGCTCTGGCAGCGCGGCGAAATCCTGTTGGCGGCGGCCTATGTCGGCGGCTCGGTCGTGCTGTCGCTGGCGGCGCTGGTCGGCGGGCTGGCGCTCATGCGGGGGCTGACATGAGGACCGGCGGGAAAGGCACTGGCGGCCCCAAAAACAGCGGCGGTCCCGGCAAGGGCGCGTCGCGCGGCGGCCGGCCGCCGGCCTCGCGCGCGCCCAAGGGCAAGCGGCCGAGCCATGACGCGCGCCGCTCGGCCCGCGCCTCGGCCAGACCGCGCCCCGAGCGCGAGGAGGACATCGTCCGCACCGAGCCGACGCGCGATCCCAAGCCGCATCATCCCGCGCCGCGCCCGGCCGGCCCGCGCAAGCCGCCCGCCGGCGACGCGCCGATGCGGGCCGAGACGAAGGCCGAGGCCGTGCACGCGCCGGCGACCGGCGTGCAGCAGCTCATCGTCACGGCCGACGAGAACGAGATGCGGATCGACCGCTTTCTCGAGAACCGCTTTCCGCGGCTCTCCTTCAGCCATATCCAGCGCATCGTCCGGAAGGGCGAGTTGCGCGTCAACGGCAAGCGCGCCGACAGCAAGGACCGGCTCGAAGAGGGCCAGACCGTGCGCATCCCGCCGCTGAAGCTCGATCCCGAGGGCCAGCGCCCGCGCTCGCTCAAGGCCGACGACGACACGATCGGCTTCCTGCGCTCGATCACGCTCTACGAGGACGACGACGTCATCGTGCTGAACAAGCCGGCCGGGCTGGCCGTGCAGGGCGGCTCGGGCACGACGCGCCATGTCGACCAGATGCTGGAGGCGCTGACCGACAAGGGCGGCCAGAAGCCGCGCCTGGTCCACCGGCTCGACAAGGATACCGCCGGCTGCCTCGTCATCGCGAAATCGCGCTTCGCGGCGGCGACTTTGGCCAAGACCTTCCGCTCGCGTTCGGCGCGAAAGGTCTACTGGGCGCTGGTCGCCGGCGTGCCGCGCGTGCGCCAGGGCCGGGTCTCGACCTATCTCGCGCGCGAGGAGGCCTATGACGGCGACCAGCGCATGGCGGTGGCCAGGCACGGCGAGGACGGCGCGATGCACGCCGTGACCTATTACGCCGTGGTCGAGACCGCGGCGCAGAAGCTCGGCTGGCTCTCGCTCAAGCCGGTGACCGGGCGGACGCACCAATTGCGCGCGCATGCCGCCCATATCGGCCATCCGATCGTCGGCGACCCGAAATACTTCAACATCAAGAACTGGGAGATGCCCGGCGGCATCCAGAACAGGCTGCACCTGCTGGCGCGCCGCATCGTGCTGCCGCATCCGCGCGGCAAGGGCACGATCGACGTCAGCGCGCCGCTGCCGCCGCATATGCGCCAGTCCTGGAACCTGCTCGGCTTCGAGGACGCGCATTACGACCCGATCGTCGACGCGCCTGACGAATAGGAACAAAACGCGGCACGAGCTGACGATGCGTAAGAGAACAGTTGCGGAACAAATAGGACTGTGTTCTAATTTTGTTCCCATCACTCTCACGCAGGTGCTCCGATGATCCGTTTCGCCGCCATGCTCGCCGGCCTGACCCTCTCGCTCCTCGCCATCCAGCCCGCCGCCGCCCAGACGGCCGCGGCGGGCGCCAGCGCGGCGACCGACGCCAATGATCCGATCCCGCGCGTCGCGCGCGCGAAAGCCCGTCAGGAATGCCTGTCCGACAATGTCGCGCTCTCCGGCGACGATCTGCGGGCGGCGATGCGCGTCTGCATGCAGGCGAAGTTTCCGGGCGTGCAGCTCTATGCCCGCGACGGGCTGACGCGCGACGGCAAGCCGACGGCCGCGACCGCGCGCGCCGCCTGCAAGGCCGATATCGACGCGCGGGCGCTCTCCGGCTCGGCGCGCACGGCGGCGCTGGTCGCCTGCTTCAACGAGAAGCGGCCGGACCTCGCGACGCTGGCCGAATGCCGCAAGGACGGCCGCGCCAGGGGGCTCGACGGCGAGGCGCTGCGCAGCGCCGTCAACGATTGCGTCCGCAGCCGGCAGTCCTGAACGACGAACCCGGCGCGCCACGCATGAGCCAGGCGCGCCGGCCTCGATGGCGGCGCGGGTCGATCCGCGCTACTGCCGTCCCTCGCATGGACCTGATCATCTTCGACCTCGACGGCACGCTGATCGATTCAGAAGCCATCCTGCTGGCGGCCCAGATCGAGACGTTCTCGCGCCGCGGGCTGGTTCACCCCGGGCGCGAGGCCGGTCTCGGCATCGTCGGGCTGACGCTCGACGTCGCGCTGATGCAACTCGCCGGGTTCGCCCGGCCGGACGATCGATTGACCGAGACCTACCGCGAGGTCTTCGGCGCGATGCGGCGGCAAGCCGAAACCGACCCGGCGCTGGCCGAGCCGCTCTATCCCGGCGTCGACGCGATGCTGGCTGAGCTGAAGACGCGGCCGGGCCTCGCGCTCGGCATCGCCACCGGCAAGTCGCGGCGCGGGGCCGAGTACATCGTCGAGCGCCATGGCTGGAACGGGCTCTTCGCCACGATCCAGACCGCCGACGACGCGCCCTCCAAGCCAGCCCCCGGCATGATCCTGCGGGCGATGGCGCAGACCGGCGCTGCGCCGGAGCGGACCGCGATGGTCGGCGATTCCTCGTTCGACATCGAGATGGCGGTGGCGGCTGGCGTCGTGCCGGTCGCGGTGTCCTGGGGCTTCCAGCCGGTCGACAGGCTGCGCGCGCTCGGCGCGCGCTTTTCGATCTCGCACGCCTCGGAGCTGCCGAAGCTGCTCGACGAGATGACGGTGGTCGCTGCCGGCTGATCGAGGTGGATGAAGCCGGAGCGCGTTCAATCTGATTCCAGGTCGCGGAACACCGCGTCGTCCCGGACAAGTCGCGCGGCGGCGCCGATCCGGGATCCATCACGGGGCGCAATCGTGCTTTACGATGGATCCCGGGTCCGCGCTTCGCTTGCCCGGGATGACGACAGTGTTTCTGTACAAGGCCGCCAAGCCCAAGGACAGCGCGCGAGCCTGCCCGAGCATCCTTCGAGACGCCGCTTCGCGCCTGCTCAGGACGGAGGCGAAATGGGTTGATGGACTTTCAATCAGTCGGACCGTGATGCTTTCCCAAGTCTTAATAGTCACCTTTGCGCAACCACGTCGGCTCAGGACCGTTTAACCTGAATATCCGTTCAGATATCGGCATTAACTTCCTGCTGGCGACCGGCCGCCATAGTGTTCCTGCAACAGGGACATACCGGCACAAAACAAAGCCGGACAGGGGTCGAATGATGATTGGTCATGAACTTCGTGAATTCGTCGATCGTGTGCTGGATCAGCGCATGATCGACGAAGAAGACGTCAAGCTGCTTCAGCGTGATGTCATGGTCGATGGCAGCGTCAACCGGGATGCGATCGATGTCCTGATCGCGCTCGACCGCGCCGTCGGCGACAGCCGCGAGGCCTTCGCGGATTATCTCGTCGCGCTCGTCGTCGACTATGCCGTCTGGGAAAGCCGCCCGACCGGCATGATCGACCGCGACAAGGCGCATTGGCTGGTCACCACGCTGTCGGCCGGAGACGGCCCGACCGCCACGGCCCGGCGCATCGCCTTCGAGATCGTCCGCGAAGCCGAGCGCTGCGACGAGATCCTGCTCGGCTTCGCCCTGGGCAAGGGCGCGAGCAAGCCGCGCGGCTTCGACGCCGGCCGCATCCTGCTGGCGAGCTGAGCGCGAACGCCCGATCGCGATCGGCGCATCCGGCGAACCGCCGCGGCCAGGACTTGCCACCGGCGAAACTTTTGCATCAATGGACGCCGGCTGCGGCGTCGCATAAACCCCGGCTGTGACAGCGCCTTCGGGCAGCCGGGAGACGCCGCCGATGTTCTCGAAGATCCTGATCGCGAACCGCGGCGAGATCGCCTGCCGCGTCGTCAAGACGGCGCGGCGGATGGGCATCGCGACGGTCGCCGTCTATTCCGACGCCGACCGCGACGCCCTGCATGTCGAGATGGCCGACGAGGCGGTGCATATCGGCCCGCCGGAGGCGGCGAAATCCTATCTCGTCATCGAGACGATCATCGCGGCCTGCAAGGCGACGGGCGCCGAGGCCGTGCATCCGGGCTATGGCTTCCTCTCCGAGCGCGAGGCCTTCGCCCGGGCGCTGAAGGACAACGGCATCGTCTTCATCGGCCCCAATCCGGGCGCGATCGCCGCGATGGGCGACAAGATCGAGTCGAAGAAGGCTGCCGCCGCCGCCAAGGTCTCGACAGTGCCGGGCCATCTCGGCATCATCGAAAGCCCCGAGCACGCGATCACGATCGCCGACGGGATCGGCTATCCGGTGATGATCAAGGCCTCGGCCGGCGGCGGCGGCAAGGGCATGCGCATCGCCCATTCGGCATCCGAGGTCGCGGAGGGTTTCGCCCGCGCCAGATCGGAAGCAGCGTCCTCCTTCGGAGACGACCGCGTCTTCGTCGAGAAGTTCATCGTCGATCCGCGGCATATCGAGATCCAGGTGCTCGGCGACAAGCATGGCAACGTGATCCATCTCGGCGAGCGCGAATGCTCGATCCAGCGCCGCAACCAGAAGGTCGTCGAGGAGGCGCCGTCGCCGCTTCTGGACGAGGCGACGCGCCGCAGGATGGGCGAGCAGGCGGTCGCGCTGGCGAAGGCCGTGAACTACGACAGCGCCGGCACGGTCGAGTTCGTCGCCGGCCAGGACAAGTCTTTCTACTTCCTCGAGATGAACACCCGCCTGCAGGTCGAGCATCCGGTCACCGAGATGATCACCGGCGTCGATCTGGTCGAGGAGATGATCCGCGTCGCCTATGGCGAAAAGCTCAGGCTCGCCCAGGCGGACGTGAAGCTGAACGGATGGGCCGTCGAATCCCGCGTCTATGCCGAGGATCCGACGCGCAATTTCCTGCCTTCGACCGGCCGGCTCGTGACCTACCGGCCGCCGGCCGAGGGGCCGGACGGCGATGCGACGGTGCGCAACGACACCGGCGTCTTCGAGGGCGGCGAGATCTCGATCTATTACGACCCGATGATCGCCAAGCTCGTCACGCATGCGCCGACGCGTCGTGCCGCGATCGAGGCGCAGGGCCGCGCGCTCGACGCCTTCGCCATCGACGGCATCCGCCACAACATCCCCTTCGTCTCGGCGCTGATGCAGCATCCGCGCTGGATCGCGGGCGAGCTCTCCACAGGCTTCATCGCCGAGGAATTTCCGGATGGTTTTTCGCTGCCGCAACCGGCCGGCGAGGTGGCGCTGCGCATGGCGGCGATCGCCATCGCGTGCGATCACAGGCTGAACCAGCGCAAGCGCAACGTCTCGGCGCAGATGCAGGGCTGGCGCAAGGTCGCCTTCGACCGCACCCGCATCGTCACGCTGGGCGGCGAGCGCTTCGAGGGTGAGGTGACGGAGCAGGGCGGGGCGATCGCCATCGCCTTCGGTGAGCGCGCGCTGACGGTCGCGAGCGACTGGACGCCGGGCGAGCCGGTCTGGCGCGGCACGCTCGACGGGGCGCCGGTCGCGGCGCAGGTCCGGCCGATCCTGAACGGCGTCGCGCTCGGCCATGCCGGCGCCTATGCCGACGCGCGTGTCTATACGACGCGCGAGGCCGAATTCGTCGCGCTGATGCCGGTCAAGCTCGCGGCCGACACCGGCAAGTTCCTGCTTTGCCCGATGCCGGGGCTGGTCAAGGCGGTCTCGGTCGGGGTCGGTCAGGAGGTCAAGGCCGGCGAGGCGCTCTGCATGGTCGAGGCGATGAAGATGGAGAACGTGCTGCGGGCCGAGAAGGACGTCACGATCGCCAGGATCCTGGCCAGGGAGGGCGATTCGCTGGCGGTCGACGCGGTGATCATGGAGTTCGCCTGATCGTCTCGTCATTGCTCGCAATGACGGCAAGGCCCTCTGGCTCGCCTTGCCAATCTCGCGCGCCAAATCGACAATCGCAACCACGACGACGAGGACACGCCGGCATGCTGACGATCTGGGGGCGGATCAGTTCCATCAATGTGCAGAAGGCGGTCTGGGCCGCCGGCGAGGTCGGGCAGGTCTTCGAGCGGATCGATGTCGGCGGGGCCTTCGGGGGCAACCGCGAGCCGGCCTTTCTCGCCAAGAATCCGAACGGGCAGGTTCCGGTGCTGGAGGACGGAGAGGTCTGCATCTGGGAGTCCAACAGCATCGTGCGCTATCTCGCGGCGCGCTATGGCGCGGGCTGGATCTGGGAGGAGGAGCCGGCGCTGCGGGCCGAGGCCGACCGCTGGATGGACTGGATGATCTCCGAACTCCAGCCGGCGCTGACGCCGGCCTTCTGGGGGCTGGTCCGCAAGGATCCGAGTCGCGCCGGCCCGGCCGAGATCGAGGCCTCGATCGCCAGGACCGAGGCCAAGCTCGACATCCTCGAGGCGCATCTCGCCGGGCGCAGCTTCATCGCCGGCGAGCGCTTCGGCATGGCCGACATCACGGTCGCGCCCGGTGCGCATCGCTGGCTCAACATCCCGGTCCCGCGCGCCGCGCGGCCGAACCTGCAGCGCTGGTACGAGGCCTGCGCGGCGAGGCCGGCGGCGACGCCGGCCCTGCTGCTCCCGGTGGTGTGAACGGGCCTATGCGTCAAGGCCGGCCTGCCGCCTTGATCCAGCCCCGAAAGCGCGGTTCAACTGAATCATGACACCGAGCCAGGCCATCCTCGTGACATGTCTCGCGCTCGCCGCGACGCCGCTCGCCGCGCAGGCGCCGAGCCCGACGCTCGCCGCCGACCGGGCCCAGCTCGTCGCCTGCCTGCGCCAGAGCGGCACGGTGGCGACATCCTGCATCGGGCTCGTCGCCGTCGCCTGCGTGCGCGCCGCCGGCGCCGACCGGCAGGCCGAGCCGGCCTGCGCCCGGCGCGAGGAGGCGGTCTGGCGCGAACGCCTCGGCCAGGCGGCGCAGCTCGTCACGCGCGGGATGGATGCCGGCCAGCGCAGCAAGCTCGCTTCGCTGCAACTGGCCTGGGAGGGCTATGTCGCGCAGAAATGCGCCTTCTACGGCGCGAACCAGCGCGAGGGACTGCAACTCGGCCGGCAGGTCGGCTGCGAGCTGCGCGAGGTCGCCACCCGCGCGCTCGAACTGGAGCGCTCCATGCCGCAGGGCGCGCCGGCGCGCCCGCAGCAGCAGCCGCGCATCTTTCGGGGCGAGTGAGCCGTTAGGCCGGCGTCAGCTTTCGCGCGCTAAGCTCGGCGTCCGCGCGGAAGGCAGCCATGTTCTTCGTCCTCTCGAAAATCGTCTGGTTCGTCGTTTCGCCGGTGAACCTCGCCATCCTGCTGGCGCTGGCGGCGGCCCTGCTCGCCTTCACGCGCTTTGCGCGGCTCGCGCGCTGGCTCGGGGTCATTTCGCTGGCGGCGCTGGCGATCATGGCGTTCAGCCCGCTGCCCCGTCTGGTGATGTGGCCGCTGGAGAACCGCTTTCCGCAGCAGAGCGCAGCCAAAGGGCCGGTCGTGGGCGTAATCATTCTGGGCGGCGCGATCGGCGTCGCGCGCGGCGACGTGGTGATGACCAGCGCCGGCGCGCGGATGACCAAGACCGTCGAGCTCGCGCGGCTGCACCCCGACGCGAAGATCGTCTTCGCCGGCGGCGCGGCGAACCTGATCTCGCCGGTGACGAAGACCGAGGCCGACGGCGCGCGCCTCTTGTTCGAGGGGCTCGGCCTCGCGCCGGAGCGGCTCATCTTCGACGACAAGTCGCGCAACACCCGCGAGAACGCGCTCTTCACCAAGGCGCTGGTCGATCCGAAGCCCGGCGAGCGCTGGCTGCTGGTGACCTCGGCCTGGCACATGCCGCGCGCCATGGGCGTGTTCCGCAAGGCGGGCTTCAACGTCGAGGCCTTCCCGGTCGATTATCTGACCGAGGAGAGGCTGTCGGAGTTCGTGCGCGTCTCCGGACGCGCGCCGCGCGGCCTGGGCATCGCCGATGACGGCTTCAAGGAATGGGCGGGTCTGCTGGCCTATCGGCTGGTCGGCTATACCGACGCGCTGTTTCCCGCGCCTTAGGCTCAACGCGGCCTGATCGACAGCGGCTCGTCGGCGGGGAGCCTGGCGCGGTACATCAGGCGCCAGGCCCCGTCGCCCGTCTCGGCCGGCGTGCGGAGGGACGGGCGGTTTCCGCCGAGCCGGAGGATGCGCCATGGCGAGCGCCGCCGCGAACGGCGCGGCCGCCGAAAGGCCATGTCGTCCGAGCCGCCGCACCCTGTCTCGTCTCCGAACGGAGGCTAGTCGCCTGCCGGCAGCCGCAGCCTATAGACGCCGCGGAAATCGTCGGGATCGACCGGGCGGCCCTTGCGGGTGATGACGATCCGGCCCTCCTTCATCAGCCTGACCGCGATCCTGCGCGCCGGCTGCATCAGCGGGCCCCAGCCGTCGGGATGGTCGCCGCCGACGGCGCGCGCGGCCTCGGAGGGGCAGATCGTCTTGCCCGGCCCGCGCGCGGCGGCGAGTTCGAGGATCCTGGCCTCGAGCGCGTCGAGATCGCCGCTCACGGCGCGCCCGGATGGCGGAAGACGCGCGCCGCGTCGGAGGCGAACTGACGCCGCCACATCGCTGTCAGCACGGCGATGGTGAAGACGAGGAAGGTCGCGGGGCCGAGGAACCAGCCCATATAGGCGAGCGCGAAGAAGAAGGCGCGCTGGCCGCGGTTGAAATGCCGGCCGGCGGCGATGTTCATCTCGGTCATCTCGTGGATGGCGCGGGCGGCGTCCTGCGCGTCGTGCTCCCGCGCCGGCGGCATCGCGCCGATCAGGATGACGCAGTAGTTGAACAGCCGGTAGCTCCAGGCGAATTTGAAGAAGGCGTAGCCGAAGATCACGGCGAGCCCGATCACCTTCATCTCCCAGGCGGCGCGGGTGGTCGCGTTGCCGAAGGGCAGGTCGGCGAAGAGCGCCACGGCCCGGTCGGTCGATTGCAGCAGCGTCAGCGAACCGCCGATCGCGATCAGCGAGGTCGAGGCGAAGAAGGCGGTGCCGTTCTGCAGCCCGTTCATCACCTGCGTGTCGACGATGCGGTTGTCGCGCGCCAGCGCCTCGCGGACCCAGCGGGCGCGGCGCAGGTTCATCCTCATGTTCAGGCTTCCGGCCGCGTGCGGCCCCATCTCGACGGCGTAGTGATAGCCGAGCCAGGCCGCCACGAAGACGGTGAGTGCGATCACGTCGAGCGACGAGAAACCGATCATGATGTCCTTCGCCGCCGCCGCCGCGCCGCAGGCGACGCATCCGTCCTCGCGGAACAGCTTGCGGGAACGCCGCCGACGCGGCAAGTCTCGATCCGACTCGACGGAGAGGCGCATGCCCCAAAGCATCACCAAGGGCTACAAGGCGCTGCTCGCCGAGGCCGAAGCCAAGGTCGAGACGCTCTCGGTCGAGGAGGCGCGGGCGCTGCATGGCGGCGACGACGTCGTCTTCGTCGATCTGCGCGACCCGCGCGAGCTGGAGCGGGAAGGGCGCATGCCCGGCGCCTTCCATTGCCCGCGCGGCATGCTGGAGTTCTGGATCGATCCGGAGAGCCCCTACGCCAAGCCGGTCTTCGGCCAGGACAAGCGCTTCGTCTTCTTCTGCGCCGGGGGCTGGCGCTCGGCGCTGGCCGCGCAGGTCGCGCAGGAGATGGGCCTGAAACCGGTCGCCCATCTCGCCGGCGGCTTCGGCGCCTGGAAGAAGGCCGGCGCGCCCTTCGACGCGGCCGAATCCAAAGCCGGCAAGGGCTGAGCCACGCCCTTGTCCCATATCCTGATCGTTCTGGCCGTCATCGGCTTCCTGTTCCGCAAGCCGCTGGGCCGGATCTTCGCGAAGCAGTTCCCCGACCGCGAAAAGCGCCACCGCGTCGTCGGGACGATCATCCTGGCCTTCTCGCTGGTGATCGCGGTCAGGCTCGTGGCGCTGTTCTGGAAGTGAGTTTCTGCCTTCTCCACTTGGGGGAGGGAGTTCCCGGCGTCTCCCGCAATCGCCTCATGCGCAAAACACGACTTGCGCGGTCCGCGTCTGCCCGTTTATCTTGCATCCCTTGGCTCCACATCAGGACAGGGAGGGCTGAATGGAATTCATCATCAAGTTCGGCTCCCCGCGAATGTCCCGACACTAGGTCGGACTCGCCCGTGGCCCGCCCAGTCGGTCCCTGAGCCTTTTCCCATCGCGTTGTCATTTTCCGCTGGAGCCCGGCGCGCTTTCGCCTGCTCCGCCTGATCCGGAGCCGGCCCTTCGCGGGGCCGTGTGATCCCATGTCCCGTCAATCCGAAGCCGGGCGGCAGGATGCCGCCCGCGGAGAGCCGTTCCGCGCCGTTCTCGGCTTCATCTTCCGGCACTGGGCGCGGGTGCCGCGCCGCGTCGCCGGCGTCGTCGCGACCGTGATGGCGGCCACCGCGGCCGACCTGTTCATGCCGCTCTATGCCGGCCGTCTCGTCGACGCCGTCGCGGGCTCCGGCGAGGCCGCGCGCTCGGCCGCGCTGGCCGCGCTCGCCGCCATGCTGGCGCTCGGCGCGATCACGGTCGCGGCGCGCCATCTCGGCTTCATCGGCATCACGGTGATGACGCTGAGGACGATGAGCGACGTGGCGCGGGAGGCGTTCGCGCGCCTGCAGCGCTTCTCGACCGACTGGCACGCCAATAACTTCGCCGGCTCGACCGTGCGCAAGATCACGCGCGGCATGTGGGCGCTCGACCTGCTGCACGACACGATCCTGATCGCGCTGCTGCCCTCGCTGATCGTGCTCGCGGGCACGACGATCCTGCTCGCCTGGCGTTGGCCGGCGATGGGCCTCGTCGTGCTCGTCGGCGCGCTCGCCTATATCGGCGTGACGGTCTCGCTGTCGCTGGCTTACGTCGCGCCCGCCGCCCGGCTCGCCAATAGCTGGGACACGCGCGTCGGCGGCGCGCTGGCGGACGCGATCTCGTGCAACCCCGTGGTCAAGGCCTATGGCGCTGAGCTGCGCGAGGATGCGCGGATCGCCGAAGTCATGGCGAAATGGTCGCTCAGGACGCGCCGCACCTGGGTGCGCGGCACGACCTCGGGCACCGCGCAGCAGCTCATCCTGCTGGCGCTGCGCGGTTCGGTGATCGGCCTCGTGATCTGGCTCTGGGCGAAGGGACGGGCCACGCCCGGCGACGTCGCCTTCGTGCTGACGAGCTATGCCGTCGTGCATGGCTATCTGCGCGATGTCGGCCAGCATGTGCACAACCTCCAGCGTTCGGTGAACGACATGGAGGAGCTCGTCGCCATGCACGCGCAGCCCTATGGCGTGCCGGACCGCAAGGGCGCGGGCGAACTTGCCGTGACGGCCGGCGAGATCGCCTTCGAGGACGTGACCTTCCACTACGGAGGCCATGCCGAGCCGCTCTACCGCGACTTCTCGCTGAGGATCGCGGCCGGCGGGAAGGTTGGCCTCGTCGGACGCTCCGGCTCGGGCAAGACGACCTTCGTCAAGCTGGTGCAGCGGCTCTACGACGTCACCGGCGGCCGCATCGCCATCGACGGCGTCGACATCGCGGCGGTGACGCAGGCGTCCCTGCGCCGGCAGATCGCGATCGTGCAGCAGGAGCCGGTGCTGTTCCACCGTTCGCTGGCCGAGAACATCGCCTATGGCCGGCCGGGCGCGAGCCTGGTCCAGATCGAGCAGGCGGCGCGGCTCGCCAATGCGCATGAGTTCATCCTGCGCCTGCCCAAGGGCTACGCCACGCTGGTCGGCGAACGCGGCGTCAAGCTCTCGGGCGGCGAGCGGCAGCGGGTCGCGCTGGCGCGGGCCTTCCTGGCGGACGCGCCGATCCTGATCCTGGACGAGGCGACCTCGAGTCTGGACTCGGAGTCGGAGGCGCTGATCCAGCAAGCGATGGAGCGGCTGATGCTGGGCCGCACCACCATCGTCATCGCGCACCGGCTCTCGACCGTGCGCGCGATGGACCGCATCCTGGTCTTCGACCGGGGCGAGGTGGTGGAGCAGGGCCCGCATCGGGCGCTGCTGGCGCGCGAGGGCGGCGTCTATCGAAGCCTGTTCGAGAAGCAGGTCAGCGAGCTGGCGAAGGGGCTGGCGGCGTAAGCGCCGCCAGCCCATCCCCCTATCGTCATGGTCGGGCTTGTCCCGACCATCCACACGTTCCGCCGTCGCGCGCTACGACGAAGACGTGGATGCTCGCCACAAGGGCGGATGACGGATGTGGATGTCACTTCGGCGCGAGCGCCCGCGGCCGCACGCCCTTCACCGGCCCAGGCGGCAGCGGCTCCGCGCCGGTCGCGGGCGCCTTCACGTCCAAGGTCGGCCCCTTCGCGAACCGGGTGATCGCGGCGATGTAGGCCTCCGGCAGCCCCCAATGTCTCGCGCTCGCGATCACCGTTTCCATATAGTCCGGCTTCGGCCTGCCGACCGTGCCGGAGCGGCCGACATAGACCAGCGCGCGCCTGGCTCCGCCGGGCACGATCACCGGCTGGCTGATCTTGACGTAGAGCCCGCTGGCGATGTCCTCGAACGTGTCGAGCGTGCGGATGTCGCCGAGCGAGCAGTCCCAGAGCACGCCATGCACCTCCCCGCGCGGATCGCGGATCACCGAGGCGTAGCCGTCGGTCGTCACGATGAAGCGGTGGCGCGGCAGGCGCGCGAGACCGAGCGCGCGCGAATGCGGGCAGCGCCCGGCCATTCCGACCGGGTCCATGTTGAGGCCGTAGGCGAAGTAGAGGGGCATAGCTCCATCCGTCATGGTCGGGCTTGTCCCGACCATCCACGTCTTCCTCCATCTCAAGCGGTGGTCAAGACGTGGATGGTCGGGACAAGGGCGACCATGACGAGGAGGCGCTTTACTTCGTCTTCTCGAACAGCTCGCGGCCGATCAGCATGCGCCTGATCTCGCTCGTTCCCGCGCCGATCTCGTAGAGCTTGGCGTCGCGCAGCAGGCGCCCGGTCGGATAATCGTTGATGTAGCCGTTGCCGCCCAAGAGCTGGATCGCGTCGAGCGAAACTTGAGTCGCCTTCTCGGCAGCGATCAGGATCGCGCCGGCCGCGTCCTCGCGCGTCGTCTCGCCGCGGTCGCAGGCCTTGGCCACGGCGTACACATAGGCCTTGCAGGCGTTCATCATCACATACATGTCGGCGAGCTTGCCCTGCACGAGCTGGAACTGGCCGATCGACTGGCCGAACTGCTTGCGCTCGTGGACATAGGGCATGACCACGTCGAGCGCCGCCTGCATGATGCCGAGCGGCCCGGCCGAGAGCACGACGCGCTCGTAGTCGAGCCCCGACATCAGCACGTTGACGCCGCGCCCGACCGCGCCGAGCACGTTCTCCTCGGGCACCTCGCAGTCCTGAAAGACGAGCTCGCAGGTGTCGGAGCCGCGCATGCCGAGCTTGTCGAGCTTCTGATGCGTCGAGAAACCCTTCATGCCCTTCTCGATCAGGAAGGCGGAGATGCCGCGCGAGCCGGCCTCGGGATCGGTCTTGGCGTAGACCACCAAAGTCTCGGCGATCGGCCCGTTGGTGATCCACATCTTGTTGCCGGTCAGGACGTAGCGGTCGCCCTTCTTCACCGCCCTGGTCTTCATCGAGACGACGTCGGAGCCCGCGCCGGGCTCCGACATGGCGAGCGCGCCGACATGCTCTCCCGAGATCAGCTTGGGCAGATATTTCGCCTTCTGGGCCGCGTTGCCGTTGCGGGCGATCTGGTTGATGCAGAGATTGGAATGCGCGCCGTAGCTCAGGCCGACCGAGGCCGAAGCCCGCGAAACCTCCTCGATCGCGACGACATGCTCGAGATAGCCGAGCCCCGCGCCGCCATCCTCCTCCTTCACGGTGATGCCGTGCAGGCCGATCGCGCCCATCCGCGGCCAGAGATCGCGCGGGAACTGGTTCGTCCGGTCGATCTCCTCGGCGCGCGGCGCGATCTTCTCCTGCGCGAAGGACTGGACCGTGTCGCGGATCGCGTCGGCGGTCTCGCCGAGGTCGAAGTTGAACGGGCGCGGCGCGTTGGCGAGCATGGTCTGGTCCTCCCGGAAGACGAGGGCGGCGCTGCCGCCGCCGGTTGAGCAGCGTTATAGCGCGCGGGCCGGCGTTGTCAGCGCGCAGCCGCGCACGGGCGGCTTCGTCAAACGGCGCTTATCGCGGCCCGCACCCCGTCGATGACGAACTGGACGGCGAGCGCCGCCAGGACGACGCCGAGCAGGCGCGTCAGCACGACGTTGCCGGTGACGCCGAGCAGCCTCGCGATCGGCGTCGCCGCGAAGAAGACCAGGAGGCAGCTCACGAGAACGAGGAAGCAGATCACGGCGAGGCCCGTCAGCATCAGCGGGTCGCCGCCGGCGCGGCCGGCGGGCAGCATCATCGCGGTCAGCGCGCCGGGGCCGGCCATCAGCGGGATCGCGAGCGGGAAGGCGGCGACGTTGCGGATGTGATCCTGGGTGATCGCGATCTCGGCCGTCTGGGCCTTGCGCTCGTTCCTGCGCTCGAACACCATCTCGAAGGCGATCCAGAACAGCAGCAGCCCGCCGGAGATGCGGAAGGCCGGCAGCGAGACGCCGAGCGCCTTCAGCACCACGTCTCCGGCCACGCCGAAGAAGGCCATGATGCCGAAGGCGATGATGCAGGCGCGGATCGCGACCTGCCGGCGCTCGCTCGCCGTCATGCCGCGCGTCAGCGACAGGAAGATCGGCGCCAGCCCCGGCGGATCGAGCGTGACCATCAGCGTGACGAGGGCGGAGATGAGGAAGTCGAGGGTCATGGCGGCGACTTAGGCACGCTATCTTTCGCCCGTCACCCGGCAATTGCCGCGGGTGCTCCGGAATCGATTCAAAAACACAATCCAACGCACTGATTCCAAGTCGAAAATTTTCGTGTTGAGATCGGCCTGTTTTGCTGGCTTCCATCCGCGGAATCGGATAGCCAGAGGCCTGAAAAATAAACGGAATCGGGACCTTTCTCCTTGAGCGAAGACGACGACGACAAGCGCCCGGACGAGCCCCAGTTCGGCGGCGACATCAAGCCGATCGCGATCACCGACGAAATGAAGAAGAGCTATCTCGATTACGCCATGAGCGTGATCGTGAGCCGCGCTCTGCCCGACGTCCGCGACGGCCTGAAGCCCGTGCACCGGCGCATCCTGTTCTCGATGCACGAGAACAAGAACCTGCCCGACCGGCCCTACACCAAATGCGCCCGCATCGTCGGCGACACGATGGGCAAGTATCATCCGCACGGCAATCTCGCGGTCTACGACGCGCTGGTGCGCATGGCGCAGGACTTCTCGCTGCGCCTGCCGCTGATCGACGGGCAGGGCAATTTCGGCTCGATGGACGGCGACAGCCCGGCGGCCGACCGCTACACCGAGGCGAGGCTCGACAAGGCGGCGATGCCGCTGCTCGAAGACCTCGACCTCGACACCGTCGCCTTCCAGCCGAACTACGACGGCAAGGAGAGCGAGCCGACCGTTCTGCCGGCGCGCTTCCCGAACCTGCTGGTGAATGGCGCGGGCGGCATCGCCGTCGGTATGGCGACAAACATCCCGCCGCACAACCTCGGCGAGGTGATCGACGCCTGCGTCGCGCTGATCGACAATCCCGAGATCACCATCGACGAGCTGATCGAGATCGTGCCCGGCCCGGACTTCCCGACCGGCGCCTCGATCATGGGCCGCAGCGGCATCCATTCGGCCTATCACACCGGCCGAGGCTCGATCGTGATGCGCTCGAAGCACCATATCGAGGAGCTGCGCAAGGAGCGCGAGGCGATCATCGTCACCGAGGTGCCCTACCAGGTGAACAAGGCCGCGATGGTCGAGAAGATCGCCGAGATGGTGCGCGAGAAGCGTATCGAGGGCATCTCGGACCTGCGCGACGAATCGAGCCGCGAGGGCGTCCGCGTCGTCATCGAGATCAAGCGCGATGCGCTCTCGGACGTGGTGCTGAACCAGCTCTACCGCTTCACCCAGCTGCAGACCTCGTTCGGGGCCAACATGGTCGCGCTGAACGGCGGGCGGCCGGAGGTGCTCAACCTCAAGGACTTCGTCTCGGCCTTCGTCGAGTTCCGCGAGGAGGTCGTCTCGCGGCGCACGCGCTTCCTGCTCAACAAGGCCCGCGAGCGGGCTCACGTCCTCTGCGGTCTGGCGACCGCCGTCGCCAATATCGACGAGGTCATCCGGCTGATCCGCACCGCGCCGACGCCGGCGGCGGCGCAGGAGGCGCTGCTCGGGCGCGACTGGCCGGCCGAGGACATCGCGCCTTTGATCGCGCTGGTCGACGATCCGCGCCATCCGATCAACGCCGATGGCGCCTATCGCCTCTCGGATGCGCAGGCGCGCGCGATCCTGGAACTGCGCCTCGCCCGCCTGACGGCGCTGGGCCGCGACGAGATCGGCGAGGAATTGTCGAAGCTCGCGACCGAGATCGCGGACTATCTCGAGATCCTGCGCTCGCGCGTCCGCATCCAGGACATCATCAAGACCGAGCTCGCCTCGGTGAAGGCCGCCTTCGCCACGCCGCGCCGCACCACGATCCAGGACTGGGGCTCCGACCTCGACGACGAGGATCTGATCGCGCGCGAGGACATGGTCGTGACCGTGTCGCATGCCGGCTACATCAAGCGCGTGCCGCTCTCGACCTATCGGGCCCAGAAGCGCGGCGGCAAGGGCCGCTCGGGCATGGCGACGCGGGACGAGGATTTCGTCACGCGGCTCTTCGTCGCCAACACGCATACGCCCGTGCTGTTCTTCTCGTCGGAGGGGCAGGTCTACAAGGAGAAGGTCTGGCGGCTGCCGCTTGCCGCTCCCAATGCGCGTGGAAAATTCCTCAACAACATGCTGCCGCTCGAAAAGGACGAGCGCATCACCACCATCATGCCGCTGCCGGAGGACGAGGCGAGCTGGGATACGCTGGACGTGATGTTCGCCACTGCGTCTGGCGGCGTCAGGCGCAACAAGCTGTCCGACTTCGTCAACGTCAACCGCGCCGGCAAGATCGCGATGAAGCTGGACGAGGGCGATCACATCGTCGACGTGCAGATCTGCACCGAGAACGACGACGTGCTGCTGACCACCGCGAAGGGTCAGTGCATCCGCTTCGCGGTGCCCGAGGTGCGCGTCTTCAAGGGCCGCGACTCGACCGGCGTGCGGGGCATCAGTCTCGGGAAGGAAGACGACGTCATATCGCTGGCGATCCTGCGCCATCTCGACGCCACGCCGGACGAGCGGGCGGCCTATCTCAAGCGCGCGGCGGTCATGCGGCGGGCGGCGGGCGTCGACAGCGAGGACGCGGTCGAGCCGATCACGGGCGATGCCGAGGAAAGCGCCGGCGACATCGAGCTGGGTCAGCAAAAATACGTCGAGATGAGCGAGGCCGAGCAGTTCATCCTCACCGTTTCCGAAAGAGGCTACGGCAAACGGACCTCGTCCTTCGAGTATCGCGTCACCGGACGCGGCGGCAAGGGCATAGTCGCCATGGTGGTGAACGACCGCAACGGCAGGCTCGTCGCGTCCTTCCCGGCGATGGACAGCGACCAGCTCATGCTCGTCACCGATGGCGGACAGGTCATCCGCGTCCCGGTCGATGCCGGCGAGAACAACCGCATCCGCATCGCGGGTCGCTCGACGCAAGGCGTCACCGTCTTCAATACGGACGCCCGCGAGAAGGTCGTCTCGGTCGAGCGCGTCAGCGACGATGGCGATGACGAGGTTGCCGGCGAAGGCGACCCCGAAGCCGAGGAGGGCGGCGGCAAGTAGGCCGCCGCGCGCCGGCGTTCCGCCGCCGGATTCTCAGCGCGAGAGCTGGATCGGGAAGGTCAGGGCCCCCGGGCCGCGTCGCCCGGCATCCGCCTCCAGTTCGAGCGTCGGCGCGTCGAGCGGGCCGCGCAGCACGAAGGGCACCCGCGGCGAGCCGCCGGGGGGCGCGAGCACGGCGCCGACGTCGAGCCAGCGGCCGGGCAGCGAGGCCTGTCCCGACAGCGCCAGACGATAGGCCGCGCCGCTCATCTGCGACTCGGACAGCGTCGCGATGCCGTTCGCGACATTGGCCTGCAGCGTCGCGGTCTCGAACGCGGTCTTGCCCTGGCGCCAATCGCGCAGCGCGAGGCCGGGGTTGCGCTCCATCCGGCGCAGCAGGTCGGTGAAGGCGACGCCGCCGATCTCGCCCTGCCGCAGCGCCAGGCCGGCCTTGCCACCGAGCGAGCCGAGCATGTCCTCCCAGCTCGCGCCCACCCCATCGAGCGCCAGCTGCAGATTGGCGCTGCCGCTCAGGCGTCCGAGATCGGGCACATCCGCGGCGGCCTGGCCGAGATTGATCCGGTCGAGCCCGGCCTGAAGCCTAAGATCGACCCCGCCCGGCGCGAGTGTGGCGAGGACGCGGCCCTTGGCCGAACCGCCATAGAGGCTGGCGCGCAGCAGTCCCGCCTCGAACCGCCCCTTGCGGACGAGGAGCTGGGTCGCGAGATCCGACAGCCTCGCGCCCTGGAAGCGCGCGGCATCGACCGAGACGCGCAGATCGAGGTCGTGGCTGGTCCAGGCCTCGAAATCGAGCGGCGCGGTGTCGCGCTGGCCGAAGGCCGACGGCGTCAGGCCGAGCCGGCCGGCGACGCGGCCGAGATCGAGCGTGGCGCCCGCAAGCGTTCCCGACAGGGCCCAGCGCGCGCCGAGATCGGCGAGCTTGATCGCGCCGTCTAGCCGCTCGCCGTCGATGCTGGCCACGACCTGGCTCAGCGAGGCCTCGCGCGACTTGATCTGCGCCTCGGCCGACAGGCTGAGCGTGCCGATGGCGCCGGCGATGCGGGGCTTCTCGCCGAACCAGTCGAGCAGCTCGGGCAGGCTGCGCGTCGTCAGGGTCAACTGGCCGTTGACGACCGGCTCGGTCAGACCGCTGCGCAGGCCGTCGAAACGCAAAGCCAGCGGGGCCGAGGTCGCGCTCAGGCTGAGCCGCGCGCGCTCGCCGGCCATCGGCCAGAGCAGCGCGAGTTCGGTCGGCACGCCGCGCCAGTTGACGGAGCCCGCGATCGAGACCGGATCCTGCGCCGCGCGGTCGTCGACGACGAGGTTGACGTCGCGCAGGATCGTGCGGATCGAGCCTTGCGCCCGCACGAAGACCGAGCCGGAGCTGATCACGATCTTGCTCTGGCTCAGCAGCGGCTCGAGCAGCGAGAGCGGGCCCGAGAACCATTGGCCCAGCGTGTCGCCCTCGCCGCTGGCGGCGATGTCGATCTGCGGCGTGACGAGGTCGATGCGATCGAAGGCGATCTCGCCGGAAACCAGCGACAACAGCCGCAGCCTTGCGCGCAGCCGCAGCGCCTTGCCGGCGAGCGGGCCTTCGCGCTGGGCGAAGGCGACGTTGGACAGGCTGATCCGGGGCAGCGGCAGGAGCGCGATCTCGGCCCGCTCCAGCCCGGTCACGATCAGCCCGGTGCGGCGCTCGATCGCCGAGATGACATGCTTCTCGACCCGGCCGACGGCGATGCTCCAGGACGAAAGTCCGAGCAGCGCCAGCGTGACGGCGAGACATCCGGCAATGATCTTGATGCGTCGTGTCATGGGCCCGGCAGAACGGCGAAGCGGGCGTCGCGCCGGCTTCAGAAGGCGAGGTCCGGTGTAGGACGATGCCGGGAGCTTGTCGAGTTACGCAACGTTTCCGCCGGGTCCCTGCACAAGCCGTGGTTCTGTCCCATGCCCGGTCCCGGCGCGCGCCAGGATGATCGCTGGGTAGAGGCCGGCGAGCACGATCATGAGTCCCGCCAGCGCGCCGTCCTCGAAGGAGCCGCGCGAGGCGTGGCCATAGACGACGGTGGCGAGCGTCTCGACATTGAGCGGCCGCAGCAGCAGGGTAGCGGGCAATTCCTTCATGCAGTCTACGAAGACGAGCAGAGCCGCGGCCGCGATCGCAGGCCGGGCCAGCGGCCAGTGCAGGCGGCGCAGAACTTCGGGCGCGCCGGCTCCGAGCGCGCGCGCCGCATCGTCGACGCGCGGCGAGATGCGCGACAGGCCGCTGTCGATGGCGCCGATCGCGATCGAGAGGAAGCGCACGACATAGGCGATCACCAGCGCCGCGCCCGAGCCGATCAGCAGCAGGCCGGGATTGAGGCCGAACCAGGCGATCATGGCGTTGGCGAAGGCGTTGTCGAAAGCCGCGAGCGGGCCGAGCAGGCCAAGCGCCAGCACGGCGCCCGGCAGGGCGTAGCCGAGGCAGGCGGCGCGCAGGCCGGCCGGCAACCAGGGCTCGCGGCCCTGCCGCGCGCCGGCGGCGATGAGGAGTCCGAGCGCGACGACGATGCCGGCGGCGAGCCCGGAAAGCAGCATGGTGCGGCCGAGATTGCGGAGCAGCGCGCCGTCAAGCTGCGTCAGCAGGCCGCGACGGGCCACCTCGACGGCCAGGAACCCGATCGGCAGCACCGCGCCGAGCAGGACGGGCAGGGCGCAGGCGAGCATGGCGAGCGCGGCGGGGCGGCCAGCCAGCCGCCTGCGGCCGACGGCTCGCGGCTGGCGCACCGACAGGGCGAAGCGGCGCTGGCCGCGCAGCCGCTGCTCGATCAGGATCAGCGCGACGACGAAAAGCAGCATGACGCAGGCGATCTGCGCCGCGCCCGCCAGCGAGCCGCGATTGAGCCAGGTCGTGTAGATCGACAGGGTGAGCGTGCGCACGCCGAGATGTTCGCTCGCGCCGATGTCGTTCAGCGCCTCGAGCAGCGCCAGCGTCAGGCCGGCCGCCAGCGCCGGACGCGCCAGCGGCAGGCCGATGCGCCAGAAAAGCTGGCGCGGCGTCGCGCCGAGCGTGCGGCCCGATTCGACGATCGCGGCGCTCTGCAGCCCGAACAGCGCCCGCACGCTGAGATAGACGTAAGGGTAAAGCACGATCGCCATCACGAAGATCGCGCCCGCCAGGTTGCGCGGATCCGGAAACCAGTAGTCGCGCAGGCTGCGCCAGCCCGTCAGCACCCGCAATGCCCCTTGCAGAGGGCCCTGGAAGCCGAGGAATTCGACGTAGATATAGGCGGTGATGTAGGTCGGGAGCGCCAGCGGCAGCACCAGCGCCCATTCGAACAGGCGCCGGCCGGGAAACTCGTATTGGGTCACCAGCCAGGCGGTGGCGACGCCGATCAGCGCGCAGGCGAGGCCGACGCCGGCGAGAAGCGCGACCGTGTTGCCCAGCGCCTGCGGGATCACGTTGGCGGCAAGATGCGGCCAGATCGCCGCCGCCTGCCAGGAGAAGGCCGTGACCGCCAGCGCCAGCAGCGGCGTGATGACGAGGCCCGCACCCAGCACGACCGCCCAGACCAGACGGTTCGACGGCCGCCACAGAGGTGGCGGCCGTCGCTGACCGGGAGCGGCAGGCAGGCTCAGGCTCAATGCCGGCTCAATTGTCGAAGCCGACCTTGTCGACGAGATCGGCCGCCGCCTTGCGGTTCCTGGCGACATCGCCGAGCGGCGTGGTGTCGGGCGTGAGCTTTCCGAACAGCTTGATCGTGGCGCTTTCCTTCACATCCGGGTTCACCGGGGACTCGAAATTCCCGTCTGCGTAGAGCGTCTGGGCCTTTTCGCCGAGCATGTACTCGATCAGCTTGACGGCCTCGGCCTTGTTGGGAGCGTTCTTGGCGATGGCGGCGGCAGAGACGTTCACATGGGTGCCGCCATTGGCGAAGGTGGTCTTGAGCGGCTTGACCGCATCGTACCAGCCCTTCTGTTCGTTCTTCGCCTGGCTCATCAGCCCGAGATAATAGGTGTTGATGATGGCGATGTCGCACTGGCCCGACAGGATGTCGCGCGCCACGTCGCGGTCGCCGCCGCCGGGCTTGCGGGCGGCGTTGGCCTTCAGCGCCTTGAGATAGGTCTCGGTCTTCTCGGCGCCGTTGCGGGCGAGATAGGCCGCGAAGAACGCGTTGTTGTAGGGGTGCTGGCCGGCGCGGATGCAGAATTTGCCCTTCCATTTCGGATCGGCGAGATCCTCATAGTTGATCGCGTCCTGGGCGACCCGGTCCTTGGAGACCACGACGACGCGGGCGCGCTGGGTCAGCGTGACCCATTCGTTGCCGGCGCCGCGCAGCTGGGCCGGGACGATCTTGTCGACGGTCGCCGACCGCACCGGCTGGGTGATGCCGGCATCGACCGCCGCGTTGATCTCGCCGACATCGACCACGAGCATCACATCGGCCGGGCTGTTGGCGCCCTCGGCCTTGATGCGCTCCTGCAGGCCGTCCTTCAGGAAGACCGTGTTGACCTTGACGCCGGTGTCCTTGGTGAAGGCTTCCAGCACCGGGTTGAGCAAGGCGGGCTCGCGGGTGGTGTAGAGATTGACGCTCTGGGCCAGCACAGGCCCGGCGAGGAGGCAGGATGCGAAAGCGAGAGCGGTGAGGGACGTGGCGGGCTTCATGAGGCGCTCCTTCGGGATCACGGGCCAGTACGAATGGCATGGCAGGCCGGAGCGGTAGAGCGCGGATGTCGGGGCGTCAACGAAAAAGACCATGAAATCAAAGAGTTGAAGGATTCCAATCTACCTCCAGATTGGAATCGATAAAATACTCTGACGGCCTGACGCACCGGCCGCGGCCGGGGCGTCGCCCCTGGCCGCTGACCGCCGGTGCCGGTGTCACAGGCTCAGCGCGAGATCGGGATGACGCGGACCGCGCCACGCGCCGTCGGATCGAGCGTGCCGCGCAGTTCGGTGGCATCGCTGGCGATGGTGTCGTCCTGGACGCTAGCCTCGCGCAGGCGCATCTGGCGGCGCAGGCTGTTGTTCTGGGCTTCCATCCGGGAGATGCCGACCAGCGCGTCGATCTCGCGGCGCTGGCCGGCGCTGAGATCGGCGGAGCTGCGGAAGTCGCGGAAGTCCTGCGCGCGGTATGGCCAGCGCTGCGAGCCGGCGAAGGTCCGCACCTTGCCGTCGAGGACGACGCTGTCGCCGGGGCGCAGCGTGAAGTCGCGCAGCAGCGAGACGCGCCGTTCGCCGGCCTGGACGATCGCCGGGCGGCAGGCGGGATCGGACGATTTCTCGTGGCCATAGGCGACGGGCAGGGCGCCGTAGCGCTTGCCGTCGGCCGCCTGGGCGTTGTCGATCGTGTCGGCGCCGGCCGCGACCCGGAAGACCTTGACCGGAACGCCGGGGTTCATCGCCTGGCAAAGCGCCTCGTGGCCCTTCATCTCGGCCTGCGAACGCAGATAGCCGATCGGCGCATAAAAGCCGTCGCAGAGCCGTACGCAGATGGTGCGCGCGACGCCGGCCGCGCCCGAGACCGTATCGATGCGCGCGGCGAACCGGGTCTTCCTGGGCTGGGCCGGAGCCGCGGTCGCGGGCTTGGCGCGCGGCGCGAACGGGTTGAGCACGATCGGCGGCTGGGCGAGGCGGCCATCCGGACGCTGCTCGAAGATGGTCTGGTACAGGCGTCGCTCGGCCGGGGCGTAGGCCCTCGTCGAGCTGTAGGCGACGGGCGGCGGCGCGGCATAGCGGACGCCGTCGCGCGCGGCCTGGTCGGTGAAGAAGGCGCGGATGCCGGCGTCGCTTTCGGCCTGCACGACCGAAACGGTCAGCACCACGCCGCCGGCGCCGAGCGCAAGGCCCAGCAGGCCAAGCGCGCCGACGCGAAGCGCGCCTGCCGGCCGCGTCATCCTGTCGATGGTCGAAGGCTCGTGGACGGACGCGCGGGCGTCCGCCTTCTGGTCGTCACGGACACGCAACATCGCGTCAACTCCACTGCACGCTTGTTCACCGTCCGCCGCCGGGTTTCTGTAGTTTACTTTTCGTTAAGGTTCAACGCCGCAACCGGGCGATCCCGCCGAAATGACGGGTATGATTAATCGCCGCCGCGACGAAAGAGCCCGCCGGGGCAGGCGCCGCGGCGGGCTTGCCGACAGGGGACCGTGCGGCGCTCTACAGCTCGGGCTTGTGGACCGCGCTCGCCACGGCGACAGGCGCGGCGGGGCCGAGGAGGTCGACGGTCTCGCGGCGGTTGCGGCCCGAGAGCCAGCTGTCGACCTTGTCGAGATAGAAATAGACCACCGGCGTAATGTAGAGCGTCAGCAGCTGCGAGACGAGCAGGCCGCCGACGACGGCGATGCCGAGCGGCTGGCGCAGCTCCGCGCCGGCGCCGTGGCCGAGCGCGATCGGCAGCACGCCGAACACCGCCGCGAAGCTCGTCATCATGATCGGGCGGAAACGGACGAGGGCCGCGTCCCGGATGGCCGAGAGCGCGTCGTCGCCCATCTTGCGCCGCTCGATCGCGAAATCGACCATCATGATCGCGTTCTTCTTGACGATGCCGACCAGCATCAGGATGCCGATGATCGCGATCACCGAGAGGTCCATGCCGTAATACTGCAGCGCCAGCAGCGCGCCCAAGCCCGCCGAGGGCAGGCCGGACAGAATGGTGATCGGGTGGATGAAGCTCTCGTAGAGAATGCCGAGGATGATGTAGATCACCAGGATCGCGGCGAAGATCAGCAGGCCCTGGCCCTTCAGCGCGTCCTGGAAGAGCTGGGCGGAGCCCGCGAAGCTCGTCACGATCGTCGCCGGTAGCTGCACGTCGCGCTCGGCCGCGCGGATCGCGTTGACCGCCTCGCCGAGCGACACGCCGGGCGCGGTGTTGAACGAGATCGTCACGGCCGGCTGCTGCGAGATGCGGTTCACCGCCAGCGGCCCGACGCTGGGCCTGATCGTGGCGATCGATTCCAGCGGCACGTTCAGCCCGTTCGAGGCCTTGAGCAGCAGGCGCGACAGCACCGCCGGGTCCTGCTGGTACTGGCGGTCCGCCTCCATGATGACCTGGTAGTCGGTCGCGGGCGTGAAGATCGTCGCGATCTGGCGCGAGCCGAAGGCGTTGCCGAGCGCCTGCCGGATCTGGTCGCTCGAAATGCCGAGGCTGGCCGCGCGTTCGCGATCGATCTCGATCGAGAGCTGGGGGTTGCGCAACTGCAGGTCGATATTGGCGTCGCGCAATTGCGGGATCTGGGCCAGCCGCTGCTGCATCATCGGCGCATAGGCGAAGAGCTGGTTCAGGTCCGGGCCCTGCAGCGAATAGAGATACTGCGCCCGCGAGGCGCGGCCGGCGTTCAGGTTGATGTTCTGGACCTGCTGGAACACGGCCGTCATGCCGGGCACTTCCGACGTGGCGCGCCGCAGCCGCGCGATCACGACATCGGCCTTGTCGCGCTGGTCCTTCGGCTTCAGGGCGATGAACATGAAGCCGTTATTGGTGGCGTTGAAGCCGCCGATGTTCGAGGTCAGGTAGTCGACGGCGGGGTCGGCCTTGACGATCTCGGCGACGCGCTGCTGGCGCGAAGCCATCGCCTCGAAAGAGGTGTCCGGCGGACCCTCGGTCGAGCCGCGCAGCAGCCCAGTGTCCTCGATCGGGAAGAAGCCCTTCGGCACGTTCATGTAGAGATAGGCCGAAAACCAGACGGTGCCGAGCGTCACCAGCAGCATCAGGAAACGGGCCTTCAGCACCCAGTCGAGCGTGACCCGATAGGCGGTCAGCATGCCCTGGAAGCCGGCCTCGAAGACGCGCTCGACGATGTTGGGCTTCTTGTGGTGGTCATGCGCCTTGAGGAAACGGGCGCAGAGCATCGGCGTCAGCGTCAGCGAGACGAAGCCCGAGACGATGATCGCGGCCGAGATCGTGCCGGCGAAGGTGACGAAGACCTTGCCGACGACGCCGCCCATGAAGAAGACCGGGATGAACACCGCCACCAGCGAGATGGTGATCGAGATGATGGTGAAGCCGATCTCGCGCGAGCCGTCGAGCGCCGCCTGGAACGGCTTCTTCCCCATCTCGATATGCCGGATGATGTTCTCCAGCATCACGATGGCGTCGTCGACGACGAAGCCGACGGCGAGCGTCAGCGCCAGCAGGGAGATGTTGTCGAGCGAATAGCCGAGCCCGTACATCGCCGCGAACGTGCCGACGAGCGAGATCGGCAGGGCCAGCGTCGGGATGACGGTCGCCGCCAGGCTCTTCAGGAACAGGAAGATCACCATGATGACGAGCACGATCGCGACGACGAGCGAGAACTCGACGTCCTCGACCGCTGCGCGGATCGGGATCGAGCGGTCGTTCAGCACATTCAGGTCGATCGCGGCCGGCAGCTGCGCGCGATAGGCGTCGATGCGGTTGCGGATGCTGTCGACGACCTCGACGGTGTTGGCGTCGGACTGGCGGTAGACCGCCAGGATGATCGAGCGCTGGCCGTTGTACCAGCTCGCGGTCTGGTCGTTCTCGACCGAGTCGTAGACCGTCGCGAGGTCCTCCAGCCGGATCGGCACGCCGTTCTTCTGGGCGACGATCAGGTTGCCGTATTCGGAGGCGCGTTCGAGCTGGCCGGTGGCGCCGAGCGTCAGGCGCTGGTTCTCGCCGTTCAGCGTGCCGACGGGGGCGTTCGAGTTGGCGGCGGCGACCGCGGTGCGCACGTCCTGGAGCGCCAGGCCGCGCGACGACACCGCGTCGGGATTGATCTTGATGCGGACCGCGTATTTCTGAGCGCCGAAGATGTTGACCTGGGCGACGCCGGGCAACTGCGAGATCTGCTGCTGCAGCACGTTCTCGCCGAACTCGTGGACCTCGTAGAGCGGCTTGGTGTTGGAGGTCAGCACCATGAACAGCACCGGCTGGTCGGCCGGGTTCACCTTTCGGAAGCTCGGCGGGGAGGGCAGCTCGGGCGGCAGCCGCCGCGCGGTCGCGCTCAGGGCCGCCTGCACGTCGAGCGCCGCGCCGTCGATATTGCGGTTGAGGTCGAACTGCAGCGTGATCGAGGTCGAGCCCTGCTGCGAGACCGAGGACATCGAGGTGACGCCCGAGATCGAGGCGAATTCGCGCTCCAGCGGGGCGGCGACCGAGGAGGCCATCGTCTCGGGGCTTGCGCCAGGCAGGCGCGCGCTGACGTTGATCGTCGGGAAATCGACGCGCGGCAGCGCGGCGACGGGGAGTTGCTTGAAGGCGAACAGCCCGAAGATCAGGAAGGTGGCCATGATCAGCGTGGTCATGACCGGGCGGCGGATGCAGATCTCGGGCAAGCTCATCAGGTGGCGCTTCCCCGCTGCGAGGTCAGGTTGCCGGCCGGTTTCTGTCCGCCGCGGTTGCGCTCGATCGTGCGCGCGCCGTCGGTCAGGAGCAGCGCGCCGTCGACGACCACAGCCTCGCCGCCCTTGAGGCCCGACGCCAGGACGACGCGGCCGTCGACGCTGCGGTCGACCACCACCTGCCGGGTGCGGGCGACGCCGTCCTCGACGATGAAGACGAACGGCCCGCTCTGGCCGTTCTGCACGGCTTCGCGCGGCACGGTCAGCGCCTCGGGCTCGACCCGCAGGGTGATCCGCACCTGGCAGAGCGCGCCCGGCCAGAGCCTCTCGCCGGCGTTGTCGAAGATGGCGCGCATCTGGATCGTCCCGGTCGTCGCGTCGACCAGATTGTCGATGACGGCGATCTTGCCCTCGGCGGCTTCGCTCACGCCCTGCTGCGTCGCGCGCACGGTGGCGGTCCCGGCCGTCATCGCGGCCTTGATCTCCGTCAGATGGCGCTGCGGCAGGGCGAAGGAGACGTAGATCGGGTCGATCTGGTTGATCGTCGCCAGCGCGCCGGAATTGTCGCCGGTCTTGGCGATGTTGCCTTCCTTCAGCGCCGCGACGCCGACGCGGCCGGAAACCGGCGCGGTGATGGTGTAGTAGCTCAGCTGCACCTTGAGCCCGTCGACCGCGGCCTCGCCGGCGCGGATCGAGGCGCGCAGCGTGGCCGCGGCGGCGCGCGCCGTCTCCAGGCGCTGGTCGGTGGCGAATTCGCGCTTGGCAAGCTCCTCGGCGCGGCGCAGGTCGGCCTCGGCGGAGACGAGCGAGGCGCGATCCCTGGCGACGTTCGCGTCGGCCTGGCGCAGGCTGGCCTCGAGCTGGCGCGAGTCGAGGCGGAAGAGCAGGTCGCCCTTCTTGACGAAATCGCCGTCCTTGAAGCCGACCTCCATGATCTGGCTTTCGACCCGGGTGCGGACCGTGACGGCCGAGATCGTCTGGACGGTGCCGATCGCCTCGAGCCGGACCGGCATCGGACGGCGCTCGGCGGTGGCGGTGACGATGGTGGCGGGCGGGCGCTGCGGCGCGGCGTTGCGCGGGCCGCCCGCGCCGGCGACCGGGCTGGCGTCGGCGACCGTATAGGGCGGAATGACCTTGCCGTAGGGAATCCTGTCGAGCGGGGCGGGCACGGGCCTGCCCGTATAGTGAAGCCCCGCGCCGGTGGCGACGACGCCGACCGCTGCCAGGACGAAGACGCGCCCGAACGTCACAACCGCCATGCCGAAAAGCCTTGCGCCAGAGTGGGACCTGACTTGTTTGCGCCAAATGGAACGGTCGTCCCCCAAACCGTTCCGTCCTCTAGCATTTAGCATGCCGAGAGGTGTTTTTGCGCGCAAGCGCAAAACACGGTTTATCCGCCCATGTCGCGCGGATGTGACAGGTTTCCTCCGGGGAGTGGCGCAAAGGAAACTCGCGCCGGGCGCGAAATTCAGATCACGGTCGCGACGACGCCGACCCACATCAGGAACAGGCAGACCAGTCCGGCGGCGAAAACCAGCGCTCTCGTCCGCAGGCGGTTCGAGCCGGTGTGGACCAGCGTATGGACGACGCGGGTCAGGACGAAGAGCCAGGCCAGCGCCGTCATGACATAGCCGGCGGCGTTGACCTCCATCGCCAGCATGATCAGCGCGAAGAACAGCACCGGCGTCTCGAACTGGTTCGAGAAATTGGCCGCCGCGAGCCTGGCGCGCTCGGGATAGGCCTCGGTCGAGACCGCGACATCGGCGATCTGGACCTGCTTGCCGACCAGCGCCTCGCGCCGGCGCAGGAACATGATCACCAGCACCACGAAGGTCCACAGGATCTGGGCGAGGGCCGGGTAGATCAGCTTGATGGTCATGGATTTCGCCTCGTTGCCGCAGAAACAGCCCTCATCCCGAGGCGATCGCGAGACGGAGCCCGCGGCTTCTCCCCAGGATGAGGGCTGAGCGTTCAGGCTCGCACCTTCCGGCGCGAGGCTCAAGACCGGGTCGGGTAGTTCGGGCTCTCGCGCACGATCGTCACGTCGTGGACATGGCTTTCGCGCAGGCCCGCGCTGGTGATGCGGATGAAGCGGGCCTTGGCCTGGTAGTCGGCCAGATCCTTGCCGCCGACATAGCCCATCGCGGCGCGCAGGCCCCCGGCGAGCTGGTGCAGCACGCTGGAGACCGGGCCCTTGTAGGCGACCTGGCCCTCGATGCCCTCGGGCACGAGCTTCAGCGCGTCCTTGATGTCCTGCTGGAAGTAGCGGTCGGCGGAGCCCCGGGCCATCGCCCCGACCGAGCCCATGCCGCGATAGGATTTGTAGGAGCGGCCCTGGTAGAGGAAGGTCTCGCCCGGCGTCTCGTCGGTGCCGGCGAGCAGCGAGCCGACCATGGCGCAGGAAGCGCCTGCCGCCAGAGCCTTGGCGAGATCGCCTGAGTATTTGATTCCGCCGTCGGCGATCACCGGGATGCCCTGCTTGCGGGCGGCGGAGGCCGCGTCCATCACGGCGGTGAGCTGCGGCACGCCGACGCCGGCGACGATGCGGGTGGTGCAGATCGAGCCCGGCCCGATGCCGACCTTGATCGCGTCGGCGCCGGCGTCGATCAGCGCCTGCGCGCCGCCGGCGGTGGCGACATTGCCGGCGATGACCTGGACGGCGTTGGAGAGCTTCTTCACCCGCGTCACCGCCTCCAGCACCTTGGCGGAATGGCCATGGGCGGTATCGACGACGATGATGTCGACGCCGGCGTCGATCAGCAGCTCCGAGCGCTCGAAGCCGAGATCGCCGGTCGTGGTCGCGGCCGCCACCAGCAGCCGGCCATGCGAATCCTTGGCGGCATTGGGATGGGCGACCTGCTTTTCCATGTCCTTGACGGTGATCAGGCCGATGCAGCGATAATGGTCGTCGACGACGAGCAGCTTCTCGATCCGGAACTGGTGCAGCAGGCGGCGCGCCTCGTCCTGATCGACGCCCTCGCGCACCGTGATCAGCCGATCCTTGGTCATCAGCTCGGAGACCGGCTGCCCGGGATTGGCGGCGAAACGCACGTCGCGGTTGGTGAGGATGCCGACGAGCTTGCCCTTGTGCGCCAGCGGCCCACGCTCGACCACGGGGATGCCCGAGATGCCGTTGTTGCGCATCAGGGCGAGCGCATCGGCCAGCGTCTCGTCGGGAAAGATCGTGATCGGGTTGGCGATCATGCCCGATTCGAACTTCTTGACGAGCCGGACCTGCGCCGCCTGCTGGTCGGCATCGAGATTGCGATGGACCACGCCGAGGCCGCCGGCCTGCGCCATGGCGATCGCCATCCGCGCCTCGGTCACGGTGTCCATCGCCGAGGCGATGATCGGCATGTTCAGGACGATGGTCCTGGTCAGCTTCGTCGAGATGTCGACCTCGGACGGCATGACCTCGGACGGGCCGGGCTCCAGGAGCACGTCGTCGAAGGTGAGACCGTCTCGAATCAGGCCGTCCGCGGGAAATGCCATCGTCAACTCCGGGCCGGCCGAGCCGGCTTTGATCGGACCGGGCGGGAGGAGCCCGGCGCCGAGTTGACGAGGCCCGTTATCATGCGTGCGGCGGGCCCGCTAGAGCGCGTTGCAAAAAACCGGGGAGAGAGAGCCCCGCTCCTCTCGTCGCGTCGGCGCAGGGGAGGAGGTCGGCTCTACTGCTGCTGGGTCGGGCGCAGGCGGCCGGGCTGCCGCGCCGGCTCACGGCCGATCGGTTCGACGCCGAAGCAGCCCAGCTCCATCGTCGTCTCGCCCTTGGCATTGGCCAGATCCTGGCAGACCTTCTGGCGCTCGCAGTTCCAGGTCCGTATCGAATCGCCGTTGCCGGTCGGCAGCGATTTGTAGGCGCAGCCGATCTCCCAGCCCGCTTGTCGCGCCGCCGACGGACCCGCGCAGGCGAGAGAGGCGGCGATGGCGGACGCCGTCAGGATTGCTGTTCCGCGAAGCATCTGGCGCCTCTTTCGGCCAGGCAAGGCCGTTTGGTCCGGTTTGCGACTGCCCCCATGCGCAACAGATAGGTCGGGAGGGGCGATCTGGTCATGCTTCGCATGCATGTCCGGATCGATGTTCGGGCATGCGCCTTGTCCTGCCTTGACGGGACGATCCGGCCGCCGCGAGGCAAGCCTTTTCTGACGGACACGCTTCAGAAGTCGGCAGCATCGGGAATGCGCCCAAAAGCGATCTTGGCGCCGGCGTAGCCGCCTTCCGGCTGCGGCTGCCAGCCCAATGTCAGCGCGGCATGGCCATAGCGCCGGTTGAGCTGGTCGCCGATGGCCGACAGGCGCTCCCAGCGTTCGCTCTGGCGCTGTCCAGCCTCGTCGGTGAACAGATCGCTCGTCGCCTCATGCGCGGGGACGATCCTGTACAGGCTGACATGGACGGATTTGATCCGGCCCGGCAGGCGCTGCCGCGCGAAAAGGGCGTCGAGCAGGCACAGCACGCCATGGTCGTCGCGCAGCGGCCGACGCGCCCGCTCCTCGCCGGACCAGCGCTCGCCGGTCTCGGCACGCAGATGCAAAAGCAGCGCGCCGGCGGCGTAGCGTTCGCGCCGCATGCGCCTTGCCGCCTTGGTCAGCAGCAGGCGCGCGCACTGATGCGCGCGCTCGCTGTCGCGCCAGTCCCGCGGCAGGATACGGCTGTGGCCGAACATGGAGCGCCGGGGCGCGGGCCGTTCGACGGCGAAACCGTGCAGGGCGGCGAGAAAGCGCTCGCCCTCGACACTGCCCCAAAGCGCGCGGGCCTGCTTGTGGCCGATGCGCCAGAGCTCCGCGACCGTTCCGATGCCGGTGCGCGCCAGCCTCTCGGCATTGCCGCGGGCGATCCCGGGAAGATCCGTCAAGGCAAGGCCAAGGAGCGGCCCCGGCAAATCCTCCGGACGCAGCGTCACCAGCCCGTCCGGCTTGTTCATCTCCGCGCCGATCTTGGCCAGGAGTTCATTGGCGGCAAGCCCGATCGAGCAGGTCAGCACCGGGCCGATGTCATGCCGGAGCCGCGCCTTGATCTCGCGGGCGATGTCGATGGCGCGCGGCTGCTCGTTGTCGAGCAGCCGGCAATAGACCTCGTCGATCGAGCGCACCGCCTCGATGGGCAGGATCGTCTCGACCGCCCCGAGGATACGGCGATGCAGGCTCGCATATTCATCGTGCCGCGCCACCACGATGGCGATGTCGGGACAGAGCCGGCGCGCCTCGCGCAGGCGCGTACCCGTCTTGACGCCGAACGCCTTGGCCTGGCGGCTGGCCGCGATCACGGAGGTGTCGGGGGAACGGATCGGGATGACGCCGACGGGCTTTCCGCGCAGCTCGGGCCGCAGATGCTGCTCGGCGCTGGCGAAGAAGCTGTCGAAATCGATATAGAGAGCTTCCAAGCCGGCGGGTTTTCGCATGGTCGCAATCGGGTTGCCGCGGGCGGGAGCGCCCCCCGTAATAGAACATATATGGAACATGCGAGGCAACAGGCAGGCCGCGGCATGTGGCGCCCACGTGTCGCTCGTGCCGTCGCGGCCATGTTCCGCGGCTGGCAAGCATGGTAGAGGCGTATGCGTGGTGGCTGCTCCGCGGGATGCGAAGCGGTTGCCGCGTCTCCCGCGTCCCTCCAAGGCCATGTTCCTCAAAGGCCACGCCTTGCCCCAGGTTCCGTCTTGCAGCGCGCAAAACTCCTTCCCCTAATCGTCGCCTGCGCGCTGTTCATGGAGAACACCGATTCGACGGTGATCGCGACCTCGCTGCCGGTGATCGCGCAGTCGCTCGGCGAGGACCCGATCGCGCTGAAGCTGGCGCTGACCTCCTATCTCGTCAGCCTCGCCGTCTTCATCCCGATCTCGGGCTGGATGGCCGACCGCTACGGAGCGCGCACGATCTTCCGGGCGGCGCTCGGCGTCTTCATGCTCGGCTCGGTGCTGTGCGCGCTGTCGAACTCGCTCGGGGCCTTCGTCGGCGCGCGCTTCGTGCAGGGCATGGGCGGGGCGATGATGGTGCCGGTCGGCCGGCTCGTGATCCTGCGCAGCGTCGAGAAGTCGCAGCTCGTCTCGGCGCTGGCCTATCTGACGGTGCCGGCGCTGGTCGGGCCCGTGGTCGGCCCGCCGCTCGGCGGCTTCATCACGACCTATTTCGACTGGCGCTGGATCTTCTTCATCAACATCCCGATCGGCATTGTCGGCATCGTGCTGGCGAGCCTGTTCTTCGAGGATATCCGCGAGGAGGATGTCGCCCCGCTCGACATCCGCGGCTTCCTGCTCTCCTCCCTCGGCTTCGCCGCGCTGATGCTGGGGCTCGCCACCGGCGGGCGTCATCTCGTGCCGGAGGCGGTGGCCTATGGCGCGGTCGCGGCCGGGGTCGCGGCGCTCGTCGCCTACTGGCTGCATTCGCGCCGGGTCGCGCACCCGGTGCTGAACCTCGCGCTGCTGCGCGTCCCGACCTACCGCATCGGCGTGATCGGCGGCTCGGTCTTCCGGACCGGCATCGGCGCGATCCCGTTCCTGCTGCCGCTGATGCTGCAGCTCGGCTTCGGGCTCGACGCGCTGCAATCGGGCCTGATCACCTTCGCCTCGGCGGCCGGGGCGCTGATCATGAAGACGCTGGCCAGGCGGATCCTGAGCTTCGGCGGCTTCAGGCGCGTGCTGACGGTCAACGCGCTGATCGGCTCGGCGTTTCTCGCGGCGTCGGGGCTGTTCACGCCCGCGACGCCGCACTGGCTGATGCTGGCCGTGCTGCTGGTCGGCGGCTGCTTCCGTTCGCTCCAGTTCACCGGCATCAACGCGCTGAGCTACGCCGACATCTCCAACAGGGAGATGTCGGGGGCGACCTCGCTCTCCAGCGTGGCGCAGCAATTGTCGCTGAGCCTCGGCGTCACGATCGGAGCCTTCGCGCTGGAAAGCGCGAACCTGTTCAACGGCGGCAAGGCGCTGGGCGCGGGCGACTTCTGGCCGGCCTTCGCGCTGGTCGGCCTGATCTCGGCCTCGTCGGCGCTGTGGATGGCGCGCCTCGCGCCCGATGCCGGCGCGGAGGTCTCTGGCCACCGGCCGCTCAGCGCCCGCAAGGAGACGGCGGCGGCGATCGCGGACCAGAAGCCGCTGGAGTGAGCGGTTGCGTCGCGGGGGGGCTCACCATAGGTCATGGCCGCCGCGTCCGAACCCTCCGCCGCTTGCCCATGACCTCTACGTCCGCGGCGAGGCGCGTTGGCCGGGATCGTGATGTTCGGCGGTGGATCGCGGTCGATCCGCAAGGCCAGGCCCGGCGCCTATGCGCCGGACCGGCTGCCGCGCGACATCTTCCCGCAATGATGCGCCGGACCGGCTGCCGCGCGACATCTTCCCGCAATGATGCGGAGGAAAGCGGCGAAGATCGTGTCGTCTCAGTCGGCGATCGATCCCGTCGTCTCGACATCGCGGTTTGCGACCCTGCGCTGCGGCGCCCTGGCCGGCCGGGCCATCCTGAACGGCGCGCCGCCGGCGGCTCCGCGGGCGTATGATCCGTCCGGGGTCGCCGCCGGCTTCGGGCCCGCGACCTTCGGTTCGCCGCCGCGCCATCTACGCGCGCCGATGTCGAAACGGCCCTCGCGCCAGGCGGCGAATTCCTGTTCGGTGCCGTAGAAGGCGTTGCGGTCGACGTCGCCGGCGATGCCCGGCACCTTGCCCGTGGTGGTGAACTGCCAGAACTCCCATTTCTCGCGCGCGTAGCGTTGCTTGAGCGGGGCCGCCGTCGAGCGCAGCCAGTAGGGATAGTCGTTGAACTGCCCCTCCAGCACGTCCTCGTGGAAGGTGATGTCGGTGTAGATGATCGGCTTCTTGCCGGTGTGTTCCTGCAGGCCGCGCAGCATCTCGCGGATCTTGGCAAGCGCCTTGTCCCTGGGGATCTTCTTGCCGCATTTCGCCGACTCGCCGTTCCACTCGACATCGAGCACCGGCGGCAGCGCGTCCGGATCGCGCGGGATGTTCTTCTTGAACCAGCGGATCTGGTCCTTCGCCGGCCGGCACCAGTAGACGAAGTGATACGCTCCTCGCGGCACGCCCGCCTTCTTCGCCTCGGTCCAGTTGCGGCGGAAATTCGGATCGAGGTAGTCGCCGCCTTCCGTGGCCTTGATGAAGGCGAAGCGGGCGCCGGCATCCTTGACCTTGCCCCAGTCGATCTCGGCCTGCCAGCGCGAGACGTCGATGCCCTGGATCGTCATGCGCCGCGCATTGCGCACGCCGGCATGGGGATCGCTGTCGCCTTTCTTCGGGTAGAGCGCGAAAGCCGGCTCGGCGCAGGCCGCGAGCAGGCCGAGAGCCGCCAGCGCGCGCGAAAGAGCTGGGATGGCTGTGCGTCGCGCCGGCATGCGGTCCTCCTGGAGCATGCTTTCGAGATGCGGGCGTCGCGGTTAAAACCCGGTTAGGCTTTGTTCGAATGGGACAGGCTTGTTTCAACAGTGGTTAACCGGGGAGAGGCTGCGTGAACGAGACCCGGCCGGCCGGCTGGCGCGGAGCGCTCGCCTATGGCGTCCATGTCTTCACGGCGCTGGGCGCGGCGCTCGGCCTGCTGGCGCTGCAGGCGGTGATCGCCGGCGAGCTGGCGCTCGCCTTCGCCTGGCTCGGAGCCGCGCTGGCGGTCGATGCGCTCGACGGGCCGATGGCGCGCCGGCTCGACGTCGCGAGGACGGCGCGGCGCTATGACGGCGCGCGGCTCGATCTGGTGGTCGATTTCATCACCTATGTCTTCGTGCCGGCCGCGATGCTGCTGCGCGCCGATGTGATGGCGCAACCCTGGGGACTGATCGCCGGGCTCGTCATCACGCTGACCAGCGCGCTCTATTTCGCCGATACCGGCATGAAGACCGACGACTGGTGGTTCCGGGGCTTTCCGGCGGTCTGGAACATCGTGCTGTTCCACATCGTCGCCTTGACGCCGCCGGCCTGGCTGTCCCTGGCGGTGATCGGGCTCGCGGCCGTCCTGATGTTCGCGCCGGTGCTGTTCGTGCATCCCGTGCGGGTGCGGCATTGGCGCGGCGCGACCTTCGCCGTGCTCGCTCTATGGGGCGTCGCGGCGGTGATCGCGATCGGGCGGGGGATGCGGCCGGGTTGGCCGGCGCAGGCGCTGCTGCTGGCCTGCGCCGCCTATTTCGTGCTGCGCGGCCTCTGGCGCGCGCCGCTCCCGCGCGAGCGCGACCGTGTTCCCGACTGAGCTATTCGTCCTCGGGTCCGGCGTTCGCCTGGAAGGACGAGGACACCGGCGCGAGCCCGCCGGGGATGGTGGCGACCGGCGCAGGCGCGGCCGGCCGTTCGGGGCCGGGCGAGGGCTGCGGCGGCACGCCCCGGCGCGTCGTCCAGCGCCGCGTGCCGATGTCGTATTCGCCGTTGCGCCAGGCGGCGAACTCGGCCTCGCCGCCGAAGAAGGCGTTGCGGTCGACATCGCCCTTGATGCCGGGCACGCGGCCGGTCGTGGTGAACTGCCAGAACTCCCAGGGCCGGTTGGCGTAGCGCGTCTCGGGCAGGGCGGCGGTCGAGCGGATCCAGTAAGGATAGTCGTCGAACTGGCCTTCGAGCACGTCCTTGTGGAAGGTGATGTCGGTGTAGATGATCGGCTTCTTGCCGGTCAGTTGCTCGAGCTCGGTCAGCATCAGCCGGATCTTCTCCAGCGCCAGCGCGCGATCGATCTTCTTCGGGCACGTTTTCGACTGGCCGTTCCATTCGACGTCGAGAACCGGGGGCAGCGCGTCTGGATCGTTTGGGATCTGCTGCTTGAACCAGGCCGCCTGCTCATAGGCCGGGCGGCACCAGTAGACGAAGTGGTAGGCCCCGCGCGCGATGCCGGCGCGGCGCGCGCCCTCCCAGTTGCGCTGGAAGGCCGGGTCGACGTAGTCGCCGCCCTCGGTCGCCTTCATGAAGACGAAGCGGGTGCCGGCGCCCTTGACGGCGGCCCAGTCGATCTCGCCCTGCCAGCGCGAGATGTCGATGCCCTGGATCGGATAGTTGAGCGCCGCGGCGACGCCCGGGTGAGGGCGGTTGTCGCCCTTGGCGGGGTAGTTGTTCTCCATCGCGACGCAGCCCCCGAGCGCCGCGGCGGCGAGAAGCAGGAGCGATACGGGCTTGAAAAATGTCATGCGGCTGGTCTTCATCTCGCGAAGCATTGAGGAGAAAACTTGACGGCCGGTTTACGCTATCCGTTTTCGCCCGCCTGTTTCTAGCGCAGGCTCAGCAAAATCGTCGCAGTGCCGAGGAAGGCGAAAAAGCCGACCACGTCGGTTACGGTCGTGACGAAGGCTCCCGACGAGACGGCGGGGTCGATGCCGGCCCGGTCGAGCAGGAACGGGATGGAGACGCCGGCGAGCGCGGCCGCGATCAGGTTGATCACCATGGCGATGGCGATGACGAGGCCGAGCCCGTTGTTGCCGAACCAGAACGCCGCGATCGTGCCGGTGATCAGCGCGAAGGCCAGCCCGTTGACGAAGGCGACGATCAGCTCGCGCGTGAAGAAGCGGCGGATGTTCCAGCCGCCCAACTCCTGCGTGGCGAGCGCGCGCACCGCCACCGTCATGGTCTGCGTCGCGGCGTTGCCGCCCTGGCTCGCCACGATCGGAGCCAGGATCGCCAGCGCCACCAACTGCGACAGTTGCGCCTGGAACAGGCTCATCACCGATGCGGCGAGGAAGGCGGTGACCAGATTGATGAAAAGCCAGCGGAAACGGCTCCTGGCGATCCGCGGCACCGAATCGGACAGCTCTTCGTCGGCGTCGACGCCGCCGAGCTGCTTGACGTCGTCATCGGCCGCTTCCTCGATCACGTCGACGATGTCGTCGATCGTCAGAACACCGACGAGTCGCCCGGCCCCGTCGATGACCGGCGTCGCGATCAGGTTGTAGCGCTGGAACAGCCGGGCCACGTCCTCGATGTCGTCGGTCGCATGGACGGCGCGGCTGTCCTCGTCGACCAGCGTGGCGATGGCGACCGGGCACCGCGTCCGCAGCAGCCGGTCGAGCGGCACCGAACCGACGAAACGATGCGCCGGATCGGCCACCAGCACCGCGAAGAAGCGCTCCGGCAGATTGTCGGTCCGGCGCAGATGGTCGATGGTCTGGCCGACCGTCCAGAACGCCGGCACGGCGAGGATTTCGCTCTGCATGCGCCGTCCGGCGCTGTCCTCCGGATAGTCGAGGCCCTGCTGCAGAACGACCCGCTCCGCGGGAGAGAGCCTGCCGAGCACCTCCTGCTTGTCGGCCTCGTTCATGTCCTCGAGGATGTAGACGGCGTCGTCGGTATCGAGGTCGCGCACGCCCTCGGCCACGGCGTCGGCCGAGAGCTCGCCGAGGATCTCCTCGCGGACGGCGTCGTCGACCTCGGTCAGGGCGGTGAAATCGAAATCCGCGCCGAGCAGCGAGATCAGGCGCGGCCGCTCATCGGCGTCGAGCGCTTCCAGCAGCGCGCCGAGATCGGCCTCGTGCATGTCCTCGACCACGCCGCGCAGCGTCGTCAGGTCCGAGCGCGGCAGCGCCTGCGAAACCTGCTCGACGAGGGCCGGGTCGATCGCGCCGTCGTCGTCGCGGATCGGCCGTTCCCGCGCCTCGGCCGCGGCGTGCCCGCTCTCCGCCATGCGCGTGCTCCGGGTTCGAGGACAGATCGCGATTCGGGGAAAGTTCGGCGACGTTCTTGTCAGCCGCCGCCTGCTCTTGCAACGCGGCATGACGCGTTCGCGACCGAAGCAGCGAAAACGAAAACGGCGATCCTCGCGGATCGCCGTTCAAGGGACGTGTCGTCCGGATCTGGTGCGGTCAAGAGGACTCGAACCTCCACGGGTCTCCCCGCTACCACCTCAAGGTAGTGCGTCTACCAATTCCGCCATGACCGCGGCGGCTCGTCGGGGCCGCGCTAAGCGGCGAACCCGGGAGCGGCGCGGGTCTAGCAAATCGAATCCGCCGCCACAAGAGCGTTCGCCGACAAAGTATGGGGTGAGGCTGTCCCGGCTCAGGCGGCTTCGGCGACGGCCTGCAGGCAGTAGACCGTGGGCCGCTTCAGCATCCGGGTGATCTCGATCGAGATCTTGGCGCCGCTGACGACGACGTTGCCCTTGGCGAAGGGATGGTTGTTGGCGAGGATCTCGACCTCGTCGCTCTCGGTGGCGTTGAGTTCGATGATGGCGCCGCGACCCATGCGCAGCAGCTTGTAGATCGGCATCCGCGTCTGGCCCAGAACCACGGTCAGTTCGACAGGAACGAGATCGAGATCGGCCTTCAAGTCCTGCCTCCGGAACCTTAACTTTGCAATTCGACCAACGAAACTTGTCCGCCGACCGGATCCTGGCGCAAGAAAGCCGCGCCGCATCGGGTGAAAAGAGCATCGACCGAACATGGTTAAGCCAAGGTGAAGAGCCGCGAGGAGTTGCCGGTTTTGTTTCTGCCCGAGCCGGGCTCGGCTCCGGTCGAATGGGCCGTGGCGGCAGGCCTGACGGGCTACGAGGACGCGGTCGCCGAGATGGAGGCGCGCGCCGCGCTGATCGCGGACGGGCAGGCGGCCGAGCGCGTCTGGCTGGTCGAGCATCCGCCGCTCTATACGGCCGGAACCTCCGCGAAGGACGCCGATCTCGTCGCGCCCGGCCTGTTTCCGGTGCATCGGGCGGGCAGGGGCGGGCAATACACCTATCACGGACCCGGCCAGCGCGTGGCCTATGTCATGCTCGACCTGAAGCGCCGCGAGCCCGATCTGCGCCGGTTCGTTGCGGCGCTTGAGGCATGGCTGATCGGCACGCTTGACGCGATGAACGTGCGCGGCGAACGGCGCGAGGACCGCGTCGGCGTCTGGGTCCGGCGGCCGGCGAAGGCGGCGATCTTCGGTGTAGAATTGGCCGAGGACAAGATCGCAGCGATCGGCATCCGGGTGCGGCGCTGGGTCTCGTTCCACGGCGTGTCGCTCAATGTCGAGCCCGATCTCTCGCATTTCGACGGCATCGTGCCCTGCGGCGTCAGCGACCAGGGCGTCACCTCGCTGGTCGATCTGGGATTGCCGGTGACGATGCCGGAGGTCGACGCGGTGCTTCGGGCCGAGTTCGAGCGCATCTTTGGGCTGACCGTGTTGGCGTGACCTCGTGTTGGCATCGACGGCGCAGCCGTCCATAAGCAGCGCAGAAGACAAGACTGCCCAGGGAGCGCGACGTGCCGGTCATCGAGAGCAAGGTCGACCTGAAATCGGCCGAGACGCGGGCCAACGCGCAGGCCTGGACGTCGTTGCGATCCGAGCTGGAGGCGCGCCGCGCGACGGCCGCGCTCGGCGGCAACGCCAAATCCCGCGAGCGCCACACCGCGCGCGGCAAGCTGCTGCCGCGTGAGCGGGTGCTGCGCCTGCTCGATCCGGGCTCGGCCTTCCTCGAGATCGGGACGCTCGCCGCCTTCGGCATGTATGAGGGCGACGTCCATGGCGCGGGACTGATCGCCGGCATCGGCCGCGTGGCGGGGCGCGAGTGCATGGTCGTCTGCAACGACGCCACCATCAAGGGCGGCACCTACTATCCGATGACGGTGAAGAAGCATCTGCGCGCACAGGAGATCGCGGCCGAGAACCGGCTGCCCTGCATCTACCTCGTCGATTCGGGCGGCGCGAACCTGCCGCACCAGACCGAGGTTTTCCCCGACCGCGAGCATTTCGGCCGCATCTTCTACAACCAGGCCAATCTCTCGGCCGCCGGCATCCCGCAGGTCGCGGTGGTGATGGGCTCCTGCACCGCCGGCGGGGCCTATGTGCCGGCGATGTCGGACGAGACGGTCATCGTCAAGAACCAGGGCACCATCTTCCTCGGCGGACCTCCGCTGGTGAAGGCCGCGACGGGCGAGGTGGTCTCGGCGGAGGACCTCGGCGGGGCGGATGTCCATGCCAGGCTGTCGGGCGTCGCCGACCACTATGCCGGCGACGACACGCATGCGCTGGCGATCGCGCGGCGCATCGCCGGCAACCTCAACAGCGTCAAGCGCCCCGACATCGACATCGCGGACTCGGTCGAGCCGCTCTACCGGCAAGAGGAGCTCGAAGCGGTCGTCCCGACCGACCTGAGGAAGCAATACGACATCCGCGAGGTCATCGCCCGGCTGGTCGACGGCTCGGAGTTCGACGAGTTCAAGCGGCTCTACGGCCAGACGCTGATCACGGGCTTCGCCCGCATCCACGGCGTCCCCGTCGGCATCGTCGCCAATAACGGCATCCTGTTCTCCGAAAGCGCGCTGAAGGGCGCGCACTTCGTCGAGCTCTGCTGCCAGCGCCGCATTCCGCTGCTCTTTCTGCAGAATATCACCGGCTTCATGGTCGGCCGCGACTTTGAAACACGCGGCATCGCCAAGGACGGCGCGAAGCTCGTCACCGCCGTCGCCTCGGCGCGGGTGCCGAAGATCACAGTGCTGGTCGGCGGCTCCTTCGGCGCGGGCAATTACGGCATGTGCGGCCGGGCCTATTCGCCGCGCTTCCTGTTCACCTGGCCGAATTCGCGCATCTCGGTGATGGGCGGCGAGCAGGCGGCGAGCGTGCTCGCGACAGTCCGGCGCGACAATATCGAGGCCGAGGGCAAGAGCTGGTCGGCGCGGGACGAGGAGGCGTTCAAGGCGCCGATCCGCTCGAAATACGAGGAGGAGGGCTCGCCCTACCACGCCACCGCAAGGCTGTGGGACGACGGCATCATCCTGCCGTCGGAGACGCGGCGCGTGCTGGCGCTGGCCTTCTCGGCCTGCCTCAACGCCGAGGTGCCGGAGACACGGTTCGGCGTCTTCCGGATGTGATCGGGATCGCCGGCAAGACGCTGGATTGCTTCGCCGCGCTCGCAATGACGGTGAAAGCGCGGCTGCCGGCGCCCTCAATCCAGAATCCGCGCCAGCACCTTCCCCAGCAGGTCGAGACGGTAGGGTTTCCTGAGCAGCTCCGTGCGGGGCTCGTTGGCGAAACCCTCGATCCGGTCGCGCCCGGTCGCGAAGATGACGCCGATGCCGGGCTTGAGATCGCGCAGGCGGCGCGCCAGGTCGAGGCCGGAGATGTCGGGCAGGCCGATATCGGTCAGCAGGATGTCGATGTGCCGGTTCGCCGCGACCTCCAGCGCCTGTTCGCCGCTGTCGGCCTCGACCACGTCGTAGCCGAGCTCCCCGACCAGATCGACGGTGTCCATCCGGATGATCGCCTCGTCCTCGCAGACCAGCACGGTGAGGCGGCGGCCGGGCTCGGAAGCGCCTGGCGCCGGCATGGCTTCTGCGACAGGCGGCGTCTCGTAAGCCGGCTGCCTGCCGTCGCGTCCCAGCACCTGCCGGACCTTCCGCGCCAGCGCCTCGTGGCTGTAGGGTTTCGAGATCAGGTTGACGCCCTCGTCGAGCCGTCCGCCATGGACGATCGAGTTCTCGGTGTAGCCCGAGGTGAAGAGCACGCCGAGATCGGGCAGGCGCTCCTTGGCCTTGCGCGCCAGCTCCGGGCTCTTCAGCGGGCCGGGCATCACCACGTCGGTGAAGAGCAGGTCGATCGCGACGCCGCTCTCGATCACGGCGAGCGCGCTTTGGGCGTCGTTGGCCTTGAGCACGCGATAGCCGAGCTCGCCGAGCAGCGCGATCACGGTCTCGCGCACGCCCTCGTCGTCCTCGACCACGAGGATCGTCTCGCTGCCGCCGTTGACCGGGCCTGACTCGCTCTCGACGAGAACATCCTCGGCCTGGGTCGAGCGCGGCAGATAGAGCTTCACCGTCGTGCCCTGTCCGGGCTCGCTGTAGATCTTCACATGGCCGCCGGACTGCTTGACGAAGCCGTAGACCATCGACAGGCCGAGCCCGCTGCCCTTGCCCTCGGGCTTGGTCGAGAAGAACGGCTCGAAGACCTGCTCCATGATCTCGGCGCTCATGCCGCAGCCGGTATCGGTCACCGCGACCATGACGTATTGCCCGGAGTCGAGATCGGAATGGCCGAGCGTGTAGGCGTCGTCGAGGAAGGCGTTGCCGGCCTCGATGGTCAGCCGACCCTGCGCATCCATCGCGTCGCGCGCATTGATCGCGAGGTTCAGCAGCGCGTTCTCGAGATTGGTCGGGTCGGCCAGCGTGTTCCAGAGGCCGCCGGCGATCATGGTCTCGATCTCGACCGCCTCGCCGAGCGTCCGCCGCAGCAGGTCGTCCATGCCCCGGATCAGCCGGCCGATATTGACGACCTTGGGTTCGAGCGGCTGGCGCCGGCCGAAGGCGAGCAACTGCGCGGCGAGCTTGGAGCCGCGCGCCACGCCGGCCATGGCGTTGGCGACGCGTTTCTCGGCCTTGTCGTTGCCGGCGATCTCGCGCTGCAGCAGCTGGAGATTGCCGCTGATCACCTGCAGCAGGTTGTTGAAGTCGTGCGCCACGCCTCCGGTGAGGTTGCCGATCGCCTCCATCTTCTGGCTGTGGCGCAGCGCATCCTGCACCTTGGCGAGTTCGAGCGTGCGCTGCTCGACGCGCTCCTCCAGGGTCGTGGCAAGATCGGCAAGCGCGGCTTCGGCGGTCTTCTGGTCGTCGATGTCGGTGTTCGTGCCGATCCAGCGGGTGACTGCGCCAGCCTCGTCCCGAACAGGGACGGCGCGTGCGATGTGCCAGCGGAACTGTCCGTCATGGCGACGCAGGCGGAACTCGACGTCGTAGGGAGAACCGCTGCGCCGGGCGTCTTCCCAGGCGGCGGCCGCGCCCGCGATATCGTCGGGATGGACCATCGCGGCCCAGCCGTCGCCGTCGAGCGAGCCCGCCGCCATGCCGCTATAGGCGTAGACCTGTTCGTTGAACCAGTCGAGCAGCCCGTCGGGCGCGGCGGTCCAGGCATGGTTGGGCATGGACTGCGACAGGCTGCGGAAGCGCGCCTCGCTCTCGCGCAGGGCGGCTTCCGCCTTCTTGCGGCCGGTGATGTCGAGGAACAGCACCGAGAAGCGCTCCGGCCCGAGCCGGCGGGCGCGCGCCTCGAACCACTTGTCCTTGAGCGAGGGCACGTTGATCTCGTAGCGCGCCGGTTCGCCGGTCTCGACGACGCGGGCATAGGTCGCGATCAGCTCCGGCGGCAGATGCGGGATGACCTCGCTGACGCGGCGGCCGATCGCGTTCTCCATGTCGACGTCGGTGCGCGCCTCGAAGGCCGGGTTCATGTCGACGAAGGTGAAATCCATCATCGCGCCCGATGCGTCGCGCACGGCCTCGCCGATGAAGAAGCCCTCCTGCATCTGCTCGAACAGGTTGCGCCAGCGCGCCTCGCTGGCGCGCAGCGCCTCCTCGGCGCTCCGGCGCGCGGTGATGTCGAAGCAGATGCCGACGAACCGGCGTTGCGCGCCGTCCGCGCTCTCGACCGGCTCGCCCTGCCGCGCGATCCAGCGCGGATCGCCGATGCGCGGGTCGCGCCGGCGGAACTCGGCATAGGCGAGGGGATTTTCGTCGTTGAGCCGGCGCGCGCCGAGCTGGGCGTGATCCTGCGGATCGATCAGGCCGGCCATCAGCCCGTCGGTGACGGGCGCGCCCGGCGCGATGCCCCAGATCCGCCGGAACGTCTCGGACACCTCGAGCCGGCCCGAATCGGGAAACCATTCGAAGGTGCCGATGCCGCCGGCCTGCTGGGCGATGCTCAGGCGCTGCTCGGCGAGCACGCGCTCGGTGATCTCGATGACGATGGCGAAGACGCCGGCCGGCCGGCCGCTCTCGTCGCGGATCGGCATGTAGTCGAGATCGAGCCAGCAATCCTCGAAGACGCCGCGGCGGTTCAGCGTCAGGCGCTGTTCGCGCAACGAGAGCGTGCGGCCCGCCAGACAGGTGGCGAGAACGTTGCGGTTCAGGTCGGCGGCTTCCGGCCAGCCTTCCAGCACCTTGGCCCCGAGCAGCCCGGGATGGCGGCCGCCGGCGAACCCGGCATAGGCGTCGTTGTAGATCAGGATGCCGTCCGGCCCCCAGAGCATCACGACCGGGAGCGGCATGCTCAGCGCCAGCGCGACGCTGGTGCGCAGGCTTTGCGGCCAGGTCTCGATCGGCCCCAGCCCGGTGACCGACCAGTCGAAGGTCCGGATCAGCGCGCCTGTCTCTCCGCCGTGAGGAAGGAGGGTGTCGATGTCGCTCACGTCCGCAGCCGCCATGGAGATCGGGTTTCAGACTGACCGTTTGACGGGATTTGCGCCAAGTCCGCAAGCGCCCGTCGCCGCCCGGCTCGATCGGCTGCGCCACTACCCACGGAAATTGCCGCTTCGTTGCCGGAAGACACGATCTTTTGCTGGGTTTCCGACTCCGCGCCTCGCATTCCCGCCGCGACATCGTCACGGAATGACCATGGGGTCTTCAGCCTCGCACCGCATTGACGCTGTCATCTGCCCGCTTCCCACACCCATGAAGGAGATGTTCATGAGCAGGATTTCCGCTCTCGCTTTCGGCGCGGCCCTGGCCGGGATCGCCGTCGTCGGCGCACACTCGCCGAGCCTGGCCCAAGCCCCGGCGCCCGCGCCGAGTCAGGACGCGCCGAGGCCGGCATCGCCGCCCGCCATCACTTCGGTCAACGTCGTCGATCTCGACGAGTTGCCGGAGGCGACCAAGACGCAGGTCAACCAGGCGCTCGCCTCGCGCACCGCCGACGATCTGCAGAAACTGCGCAACGCCGTGGAAGCCGCGCCCGCGATCAAGTCGGCGTTGGAGGCCAAGGGCCTGTCGTCGCGCGACGTGATCGTGGCGCAGATCGACCAGGAGGGCGCGCTGACGTTGGTGACGAAGAAGTCCGGCTGATGTTCGGGACCCGGCGTCTCCGGACGCCGGGCCTGTCCGCCATGGCCTGGCCTTGACTACGCGCCTCGCGGCTGGATGGCGATCAACGCCTCGCCCAGCGCACGCCTTGCTTCCCCGCTCTCGACATCGGCCGGCCCTGCCTCCACCCAACGAAAACAGCTCCGGCATTGCTGGCTTATGCGGATCGCGTATCGCCCGCTCCGGTCGCCTCGTCGTGCTTCCAGCCTGCTGCCGGACGGTTTTCGGACTCGCGACGGCTCATGGCTGGCTTCCGTCATGGCGAGCGATGGGCGGGATTGCGTCGACGGCTGTTCCGCATGCCGCACGCGCTGCTATGGTCGCGCCGCCATCTGAAACGGTTCAATCGGCAAAACGACAGGGAAGACGCATGTCTGGGCACAACAAGGTCGCCATCATCACCGGGGCGGGATCGGGCGTCGGGCGGGCGGTCGCGCTCGCCTTCCTCAAGGACGGCTACCGCACCGTTCTGGCCGGACGCCGCGAGGAGGCGCTGGCGGAGACGATCCAGCTCTCCGGCGTGTCGGCGAGCCAGGCGCTCACCGTGCCGACCGACGTGACCGACCAGGCCTCGGTGCAAAACCTGTTCGCCAGGACGAGGGAGAAGTTCAGCCGCCTCGACGTGCTGTTCAACAATGCCGGCGTGAATGCGCCGGGCGGCATCCTGCTGGAGGACCTGACCCTGGCGCAGTGGCAGGCCGTGGTCGACACCAACCTGACCGGCCCGTTCCTGTGCACGCAGGAGGCCTTCAAGCTGATGAAGGATCAGACCCCGATGGGCGGCCGCATCATCAACAACGGCTCGATCTCGGCCTATGCGCCGCGCCCGAACTCGGTCGCCTACACCGCGACGAAGCATGCGATCTCGGGGCTCACCAAGACGGCCTCGCTCGACGGGCGCAAATACGACATCGCGGTCGGCCAGGTCGACATCGGCAACGCGCTGACCGAGATGGCGCGCAAGATGACGCAGGGCGTGCCGCAGGCCGACGGCTCGATCGCGATCGAGCAGGTGATGGACGTCGACCACGTCGCGACCTCGGTGCTGCACATGGCGAGCCTGCCGATCGAGGCCAACGTGCTGTTCCTGACGGTGATGGCGAGCAAGATGCCGTTCGTCGGGCGCGGGTGAGGGGCGTTCACATCCGGCGAAAAAATCGCACCGTCATCCCGGACGCAGCGAGGCGGAGTTCCGGGATCCATCGTAAAACACGACGCCGCCCTATGTTCCGGGATATCCAGATCATGTCGATCGCCGCGAAGCTGCCTTCCATCCTGATCGCCAATCGCGGCGAGATCGCCTGCCGCGTCATCCGGACGGCCCGGCGTCTCGGCCTGCGCACGATCGCGGTGCATTCGGATGCCGATGCCGAGGCGATGTTCGCGCAGATGGCGGACGAGGCCTGGCGCATCGGCCCGGCGCCGGCGCGGGAGAGCTATCTCGACGCCGACGCCATCCTGAAGGTGGCGCGGGAAAGCGGCGCGGCCTGCATCCATCCGGGCTACGGCTTCCTCTCCGAGAACGCCGATTTTGCCGAGGCCTGCGCGGCCGCCGGCATCGTCTTCGTCGGCCCGCCGGCCTCCGCCATTCGCGCGATGGGGCTGAAGGACGCCGCCAAGGCGTTGGTCGAGACGGCGTCGGTGCCGGTGGTGCCGGGCTATCACGGAGCCGAGCAGGGCGTCGATTTCCTCACGCTGGAAGCCGGGCGCATCGGCTATCCGGTGCTGATCAAGGCGGTCGCGGGCGGCGGCGGCAAGGGCATGAAGAAGGTCGACCGGCCAGAGGACTTCGCCGACGCGCTCGCCAGCGCCCAGCGCGAGGGCAGGAACGCCTTCGGCGACGCACGCGTGCTGGTCGAGAAATACGTGCTCTCGCCGCGCCATGTCGAAATCCAGGTCTTCGGCGACAGCCACGGCAATGTCGTCCATCTCCACGAGCGCGACTGCTCGCTGCAGCGCCGGCACCAGAAGGTCATCGAGGAGGCGCCCGCGCCCGGCATGAGTCCGGAAGTCCGCGCCGCCATGGGCAAGGCCGCGACCGAGGCCGCGAAGGCGGTCGGCTATGTCGGCGCCGGCACGGTCGAGTTCATCGCCGACGGCCGTGATGGGCTGCGCGCCGACCGCTTCTGGTTCATGGAGATGAACACGCGGCTCCAGGTCGAGCATCCGGTGACGGAGGCGATCACGGGGCTCGACCTGGTCGAGCTCCAGCTCCGCGTCGCGGCCGGCGAGCCGCTCGGCTTCTCGCAAGCCGACGTCACCGCGACGGGCCACGCCGTCGAGGCCAGGCTCTACGCCGAGGATCCCGAGCGCGGCTTCCTGCCCTCGACCGGCAAGCTCTGGGCGCTGCGGTTCCCGGCGGGCGACGGCATCCGCATCGACACCGGCGTCGAGGCCGGCGATACGGTGACGCCGTTCTACGATCCGATGATCGCCAAGGTGATCGCCCATGCGCCGACCCGCGCCGAGGCGCTCGACCGGCTGGCCAGGGCGCTGGGCGAAACCATCGTCGCCGGCCCGCGCACCAATCTCGCTTTTCTCAAGAAGCTCGCCGAGGCCGAGGGCTTCCGGACAGGTCCGTTCGACACCGGATTCATCGATCGCAACATCGTCGCGCTCGGCGCGGAGCCGCAGCCGCTCGATGCGGCGGCGGTCGCGGCCGCCGCGCTCCAGCTCGAGGAGGAGCGCCAGCTGGCGGGCGTGATGCAGGCGGCCGAACGCGTCGATGGCGAGGCGCGCTCGCCCTGGCTCGCCGCGGATAATTTCGCGCTGATGCCGCGGCCTTCGCAGGGTCTGCCGCTGCTGGTCGATGGCGAGCGGGTCGAGGCCCGGATCGAGTGGGACGCCGACAGCGCCCGCGTAAGCCTGCCCGGCCACGAGATCGGCGAGGGAGAGCACGAGATCACGTTGGCTCAAGCGGAACGCGGAACCTATCTCGCGCTGCATGGCGGCCGACAGACCTCCGTTGCGCTGTTCGATCCCTTCGCCGTCGATCCCGACGCGGCCTCGGGCTCGGGCGGCGTCGTCAAGGCGCCGATGCACGGCAAGCTGATCGCGCTGTTCGTCACGGCCGGCGAGGCCGTGGTGAAGGGCCAGCGGCTCGCCATCGTCGAGGCGATGAAGATGGAGCATGTGCTGACCGCGCCCCGCGACGGCACGGTAACCGAGGTCGCCGGCGAGCCGGGCGGGCAGGTGGCCGAGGGCGCGAAGGTGGTCGTGCTGGGGGAGTAGCGCTCCCCCTTGTCATTCCGGGGCTCGGCGCGAGCCGAGAACCCGGAACCCATGACCGGGTGCAACCTCCGCCAAACCGCCTCGATCGCGCTCGCCCAGTCGTCGGTTCCGGGTTCGCGCCCCTGGCGCGCCCCGGAACGACAGACCCTCAATCCGTCGTCCGGCCCCTGCCGATCACCGGGAACTGCTCGACCTCATAGACCTGCCCGTTGACGGGCTGGCTGTCCTCGGAAAGCCAGAAGGCGGTGTGGGCCGCGACCTCCTCCGGCTGCATGATCCGTCCCGTTGGCGCGAACTCGACCGGCACCTGCTTCTCCCAGCCGGGCTGCTTGCCCTCGCGCTGCTGCGTCGCGTCCTCGTTGGCGGTGAAGGTCCAGCCGACATTGAGCTGGTTCACGAAGATTCGCTCCGGCCCCAGCGTGTTGGCGAGGTTGCGCGTCATCGTCATCAGCGCGCCCTTCGACATCGAATAGACGGTGAGGTTCGACTGGCCGCACCAGGCGTTGAGCGAGCCGACGGTGACGATCGAACCGCCCGACTTCTGCAGGCGGAAGGCGCGGATCGCGGCCTCGGCGCAGAGCAGCGGCGCGCGGGTGTTGATCGCGAAGACATGGTCGAAGAAGGGCGCGGTGGTCTCGCCGACGACGCCGCGCGGGTAGATGCCGGCATTGTTGACCAGCCCGTCGATGCGGCCGAAGGCCCGGACGGTGGCGTCGATGATCGCCTGGGCGGTCGCGGGCTCGGCGAGATCGCCGGTCGTGCCTTGCGTTCCGCCGCCGAGATGGCGGCAGGCGGCGGCGACCTCGGCCTCGTCGCGGCCATGCACGGCCACCTTGGCGCCCTCCGCGACCAGCCGCTCCGCCATGGCGTAGCCGATGCCGGCGCTGGAGCCGGTGACGAGGATGGCCTTGCCTGCAAGTCCGCGCATGGATGTCTCCCTTTCGATCGCGGCTTCAATAGCCGGCGCGATCCATTCCGTCATGCTAGGCCTTGTGCCGGGCATCCACGTCTTGAACGCAGGTCATGAAGCGAGACGCGGATGGTCGGGACGAGCCCGACCATGACGGATCCCGGCAATCTGTGGAGAAACGTCGCGGGTGCTGGCACGGTTGCGTCCGGCGCATTAGCTTGCCGGCCATGCCGCTTCACCTCTTGAAACTATGCGTCGGGGCCGAGTCGATCCGCGATCTGGAGGAGTGGATCGAGGAGCGCATGGCGCAACGTCGCGCTCTGCGGCAGGCGCGGGAGCATCTGCACACGACGCGGATGGTCCCGAAGCGCATCGACGAGATCGTCGGCGGGGGCTCGCTCTACTGGGTGATCAAGGGGCAGGTCTCGGCCCGCCAGCGCCTCACCGCCATCCGCCCATTCAAGGATGCCGACGGCATCGGCCGCTGCCATCTGGTGATGGAGCCCATCGTCGTCGCGGTCGAGCCGCGGCCGTTCAGACCGTTCCAGGGCTGGCGCTATCTGCTGGACAAGGACATCCCGCGCGACATCGACGGCCGCAGCGGCGATCTCGGCATCATGCCGGAAACCATGCGGCGGGAACTGGCGGAACTGGGGCTGCTTTAGCTCTAGGCGCGCGTCGCGCAGCGGCCCTCACACCCCGATATTGTCGATCAGCCGCGTCCCGCCGAGCCGCGCCGCGACCAGCAGCCGGATCGGGCCGTCCGCCAGCGAGGTCACGGGCGCCAGCGTCTCTGCATTGCGTGCCTCCAGATAGTCGAGCTCGAAGCCGGCCGAGATGATCTCGCCTTGCGCCTCGCCGACCGCGCGGAACAGATCCTCGCGGTTGCGGATGCGCACGGCCAAGGCCTGCATGACCTGGTGCAGCAGCGGCGCGAGCGCGCGCTCCTCGCCCGAGAGGTAGCGGTTGCGCGAGGACATGGCGAGGCCGTCGGGCTCGCGGAAGGTTTCCAGCGGGACGATGCGGATGCCGAGGTCGAGATCGGCCGCCATCCGGGTCACGACCTTGAGCTGCTGGTAGTCCTTCTCGCCGAAGACGGCGAGATCGGCGCGGCTTTGCGTGAAGAGCTTGCAGCAAACCGTTGCCACGCCTTCGAAATGCATCGGACGAAAGCGGTCGTCGAGACCGACGGCGGCCGGCCCGAGCAGCACGATGCGGCTGGCGAAGCCCGGCGGGTACATCTCCTCGATCGCCGGGAAATAGATCGCGTCGGCTTTCGCCGCGACGAGCCGGGCGCGGTCGCCGTCGAACGTGCGCGGATATTTCTTGAAGTCCTCGTGCGGCGCGAACTGCGTCGGGTTGACGAAGATCGAGACGATGACCCGGCCTGCATGGCGCCGCGCCTCGCGGACCAGCGCGATGTGGCCCTCGTGCAGTGCGCCCATGGTCGGCACGAGCGCGACCTGCTCGCCTGCCGCATGCCAGCCTGCCACGGCCGCGCGCATGGCGGCGACCGTCTCGAAGATCGCGATATTGGACATTTGCTCGTCTCTTTTCCCCGCCGTCGCGCCCTTCGCCCTCATCCCGAGGAGCCGCGAAGCGGCGTCTCGAAGGATCGTCCAGCGCAATCTGGAGCATCCTTCGAGACGAAGCCTGCGGCTTCTCCTTGGGATGAGGGCTCGGGGTAGACGAAGCCTGGCGAGGGACGGGTAGCAAATGCGCGGGGAACCGCCAATATCAGGCGCATGAACGACAAGACCGACAGAACCTTGCGGCGCGCGGCCGGGACGGGCGTCACCGGAACGTCCGCGCCCGGCGAGATCGACCGTTTCCTCGGCGCGGCCAGGCAGTTGGCGCCGCTGGCGACGGGGCAGGCGGGGCGGCTGATCTTCGCGCTCGACGCCACGATGAGCCGGCAGCCGAGCTGGGACCTCGCCTGCTCGCTGCAGGCCAGGATGTTCGAGGTCGCGGCGGGCACGGGCGGGCTCGCGGTGCAGCTGGTCTATTTTCGCGGGCTGATGGAGTGCCGGGCATCGGGCTGGATCGGCGAGCCGCGGCGCCTGAGCGGGCTGATGCGCCGGATCGCCTGCGAGGGCGGGCAGACGCAGATCCATCGCGTGCTGAAGCATGTCCGCGACGAGGCGAGGGCGGTGCCGGTGCGCGCCTTCGTCTTCGTCGGCGATGCGATGGAGGAGGATGTCGACGCGCTCGCGGCGCTCGCCGGAGAGCTGGGCCTACGCGGCATTCGCGGCTTCCTGTTCCAGGAGGGGCATGATCCGGTCGCGACCGCCGCCTTCGCCACGTTGGCGCGGCTGACCGGCGGGGCGCATGCCCGCTTCGACGTGAACGCGCCGGGCTCGCTGCTCGATCTGCTGCGCGGCGCGGCGGCCTATGCCAGCGGCGGGCGCGCGGCGCTGCAACAGCTCGCCGGCGCGAGCCCGGCGGTCAAGGGCCTGCTGAGCGCGATGGACGGAGGCAAACGGTGACGCTGCTCTACGGGCTCGCCGTCCTGATCCTGCTCTGGTGGGTGTCAAGGCTCTTCACCGGGGTCAACCCGAAGCTGATGGCCAAGGCGCTGAAGACCGGCGGCGGCGCGGTCTCGCTCGGCGTCGCTGCGCTCCTGATGATGCGCGGCCGGCTCGACATGGCGGTCTTCGTCGGCGGCATCGGGGCGTGGCTGCTGGGCTGGAGCGCCTATGGGCCCGGCGGCCTGCGCTTTCCGTGGAGCGGGCTAGGCACGGCCGAGACGCCCGGCGCGCGCTCGCAGGTCAAGTCGGCGCTGCTGGCGATGGAGCTCGACCATGACAGCGGCGGCATGCGAGGGGCGGTCGTCGCCGGCGCCTATGCGGGCCGCGATCTCGATACGCTCGGTCCAGCCGAGCTCGCCGCGCTGATGCGCGAGTGCCTCGCCCGCGATCCGGAGGGCGCGCGGCTGCTAGAGGCTTATCTCGACCGCCGGACGCCCGGATGGCGTGAACACGCTCAGGCTGATTTCGACGCGGGGCAGGGCCGCGCGGCGGGCCCGGGCGCGATGACGCAGCAGGAGGCCTACGAGATCCTGGGGCTTCAGCCGGGGGCGGGCGAGGAGGCGATCCGCGAGGCCCATCGGAGCCTGATGAAGCGCATCCATCCGGACGCCGGGGGCTCGAGCGGGCTGGCCGCCCGCGTCAACCAGGCCAAGGACGCCCTGCTGAAATGATAGCGGCTGGCCGGGCTGAAACTGGATGTGGAACGTCATGATGGCGGTCCTTCCCTTGTCCGTCAGCCGCGGGTGGCGAAGCAGGCGAAACCGTCGCGCTTGAGCTTGGCGCAGGCGCGTTCGGCGTCCCTGGGATCCTCGAAACCGGCGAAGCGGGCGCGGAAGAGGGTGGCGCCGCCCTTCTCGACCTTCTCGGTGAAGCCCGACGCGTCGGCGAGCGGGCCGGAGGCCTTGGCGCGGGCGCGGCTCAGTATGTCCTTGGCCTTGGCCTCGTCGTCGGTCGCGCCGAGCTGGATGATCCATTTGCCGGCGCTGGCGCTGGCGACGGCGATGGCGGGCGCGGGCTTCGGCGTTTCGGCCTTGGCCGGCGCAGCCTTGGCGACGGCCGTGCTGCCGGCGTCGTGTTTCTTCTCGGCGACCGGCGCGGACTCGGCCTTGCGGATGTCGGCGTCCTTGACCGCCGGATTCTCCTCGGGCTCGGCGACCTTGGCGATCGAGGAGGTGAACTCGACATTCGCCGGCGGACGCAGAACCTTGCCGTCGGCGGCGGGCGCGCCGATCGACCAGCGCATGGCCGAGGGCGTCGTGGTGGCGGCGACCGGGCGCATGCCGGAGATCTGCAGCGGCGGCGCGTTCATCGGGCGGGCGACGGGGATCGGCGTCGTCGTCGTGGTCGTCGGCGCGTAGGCGCGGACGGCGGGCGGCAGCGGCTGCTGCGTCTCGAAGCGCGGGCGCGGCACCGGCATCGGCGCGGGCTCGGCGACGGCGGCCTGCTGGACCGGCGGCGCGACGACCGGAGCCGGCGCGGCGAGAGGAGCGGCGACTTGGCGCGGCCGGACGACCTCGGGCTCGTTCCCGGCCTCGGCGATCTGGACGGCGGCGCGGCCGCCGGTGGCCGCCTTGGGCAGGGTGGCGACGACGAGATCGGCCATGATCCGGTCGCGCGCGGCGCCGGAGCGGCCGCCGAGCACGATCGAGACGATGTGGCGGCCATCGGCCTTGGCCGAGGTCATCAGATTAAAGCCCGACAGGCGCGTATAGCCGGTCTTGATGCCGTCGACGCCCTCGACGCGGCCGAGCAGCTTGTTGTGGTTGGGATAGGTGCCGCCGGCGATGCTGGCGCTGCGCGCCGAGAACATCGGGTAGTAGCGTGGGAAGCGCTCCTGGATCGCGCGCGCGAGTATCGTGAGATCGCGCGCCGTCGTGATGTTCGGCGGGCTGTTGGGCAGGCCGTGGGGATTGTAGAATGCGGTGTTGCGCATGCCGAGCGAGCGGGCGCGGGCCGTCATCATCCGGGCGAACTCGTCCTCCGAGCCGGCGACGTTCTCAGCCACGGCGACGGCGACGTCGTTGGCCGATTTGGTGATCAGCGCCATGATGGCGTCGCGGACCGCGATGGTCTCGCCGGGCTCGAAGCCGATCTTGGACGGGGGCTGCCGGGCGGCATAGGAGGAGACGGTGAACTCCGAGCCCATGGTGAAACGGCCGCGCTCGAGTTGCTCGAACAGCAGGTAGAGCGTCATCACCTTGGTGATCGATGCCGGGATGCGCGGCGCATCCTCGTTGACCGCGTACAGCGTGCGGCCGGACTTCACGTCCACGACCATGGCCGCATAGGGCGGGGCATAGCCGCCGCCGGCCTGGCGCTTCTTGCGCGCCGCCTCGGCGGGAGAGGCGATGACGCTGAGCGCGATCGCGACGATGCCGATCAGGCCGACGAGCGCACGAACGCGCGCGCGCCGGGAACCAACGCAACCAAAAGCCATGCAACCCGCCTCAACATTCAACTCGCGCCCCACCCCCGCGGCGCCTGACGGCGTGGCGCGAAGGACACAGTGATGGAGGTTAGGCCGATGCGGTTACGGAGCCGTTAAGCCGGCGGCATTCGATTCAAATCCTCCGCTTGGTCGATGCCTGAACGATCTGCGTTTGATGCATTGCAGCGCATCCTTGACATTTATGTTGCGGTGCACAATATCAGGGCCAGTCCCGGTGATGACGCTTCCATCGACCTTGGGACGAGAAACCTGGGCCCCGTGGGGCTCGTCACCAGAGGCGGCACGACGGTGCCGAGGGAAGAAACATGATCCAGCAGTTCGAGACCATCCAGAAGGCCGGCAAGGACAACGTCGACGCCGCCCTCAAGGCTTTCGGCGTCACCTCCAAGGGCGTGCAGACCATCGCCGTCGAGGCGACCGATTACGCCAAGAAGTCCTTCGAGGCCGGCACCGCGACCATCGAGAAGCTCGCCGGCGTGAAGACCCTCGACAAAGCGCTCGAGATCCAGACCGAGTACGTCAAGACCGCTTTCGAGGGCGCCGTCGCCCAGGCGACCAAGTTCGGCGAGCTCTACGCCGCGCTGGCCAAGGACGCCTACAAGCCGTTCGAGGGCATCGTCGCCAAGGCGGTTCCGGCCGCCAAGTGAGGCGATGCCGCGCCGCCTTCTGGCGGCTCGGGCTCCTTCCAGCGACCGATACGATCGAGCCCGGCCGCAAGGCCGGGCTCTTTCGTCGCTATGACGGCTTTCGCCGGGCTCAGCCATGGCAAAACGGCGAACGCGTCGAGATCGGGGCGTCTCGCGGAACAGGGCCGCTCCGTGACGGCGGGAGCGACGGACATTTTGCCTCTTCCTTCCAAAATTGACTTTCTGGTAAGAGATTGGCGATTGCCTGTCGGTGCGATGAGCCGCTGCGAGCGGTCCCGCATCGCGTCATCTGGAGGCCACCTGCATGAAGCGGATTTCGATCGCCGTGACCGCCGTCCGCTCCATGTCCGGGAGCAAAAGCCGACGCAAGGCGATCCCGCTTCTGATTGCGGTGGCCGGGCCCGCGCTGGGCGCCTGCAGCACGGCGCCGGTCCAGACGGCGTCGATGCCCGCGCCCGCGGCGAAAGCCTCCGGCGAGGCGCGCAGGAATCAGGCGGTGGCCCTGGCGAAGGCCGATCCGCGCGAGAGGGACTGCCTCGTCCGGGCGATGTATTTCGAATCGAACCGCTCGAGCGAGTCCGGTCTGCTCGGCGTCGGCACGGTGGTGATGAACCGGGTCGAATCGCCGCGCTATCCCGAGACGATCTGCGGCGTCGTCGGCGCGCCGCGCCAGTTCGCGGCCGGGGTGCTGACACGGCGGATGGCGGCGCGCGACCTGCCCAAAGCCGAAGCCGTCGCCGACGACATCCTCAACGGCCGGCGCAGCAAGGAGGTCGGCGCGGCCAAGTACTTCCACATGGCCGGACTGCGCTTTTCCTACGCCAACATGCGCTACGTGGCGGTCGCCGGCGGAAACGCCTTCTACGTGAGGGACGAACGGCCGGAGCGGCGGCGCATCGAGGAGCCGGGCTATCAGCTCGCCGCGGTCTCCGAGCCCGCGCCTCTCGCTGCTTCGCCCGCGACGGTGTCGACATCGTTCGCGGCCGCGCCGCTGGCCTTCGCGCCGGCTCCCGTCACGGCCGCGCCCGCTTCGAGCCTGGTCGACAACGCGCCGCTGCCGCCGAGCCGGCCGTTCGATCTCGATCTCCGCAAGAAGACGGCGAGCGCCGATGTCATGCCGCCGAAACGCGATGTTCGCCTCGCGGCCCTGATGCCGAACGCCTCCGGCCTGCGCGGCAGCCTGAAGCTAGACTGATCCGCGTCGGCGGTCCCGATCCCGCCCTGAGCGAAGGGCTGCCTTGGGTGGCGGCTTCTTTGAACCGATTGAAAAAGCGCTTGCGGAGGCGCATGTCTGTGCCGGCGATGCGCCCCTCGCGCGAGCCCGACAGCAAACGGTCAGTTCCATGCTCGACACAGTCACGCCCCCCCGCACGCTGCGGCTGAACGCCGCCGACAATGTCGCGATCGCGGTCGACCAGGTCGACGCCGGGATGACGGCCGCGGGCGTGACGGCGCTGAAACGCATTCCGCGCGGGCACAAGATGGCGCTGAGCGGGATCGCCAGGGACGAGCCCATCCGCAAGTTCGGCCAGATCATCGGTTTCGCCACCGCCGACATCCCGCCGGGCGACTGGGTGCACGAGCACAACACCGGCTTCCACGCCTTCGAGCGCGACTACGCCTTCTGCGCCGAGGCCAAGCCCGAATTCGTGCTTCCGGTCGAGCAACAGGCGACCTTCCAGGGCTTTCGCCGGAAGGACGGCAAGGCCGGCACGCGCAACTATGTCGGCATCCTGACCTCGGTGAACTGCTCGGCCTCGGCCGCGCGCTTCATGGCCGAGGAGGTCAAGCGCTCGGGCCTGCTCGCCGACTATCCGAACGTCGACGGCGTCATCGCGCTGACGCACGGCACCGGCTGCGGCATCGACTACAACGGCGAGAGCTTCGAGGTCCTGAAGCGCACGACCTGGGGCTATGCCTGCAACCCGAACATGGCCGCCGTTCTCGTCGTCGGGCTCGGCTGCGAGGGCTTCCAGATCAAGCGGATGAAGGACGCCTACGGCGTCGAGGAGAGCGACGTCTTCCGCACGCTGACGATCCAGGAGACCGGCGGCACCAGGAAGGCCGTCGCCGCCGGCATCGAGGCGCTGAAGGTGATGCTGCCGATCGCCAACGCCGCGACGCGCGAGACCGTGCCGGCGTCGGAACTGATGCTGGCGCTGCAATGCGGCGGCTCGGACGGATATTCCGGCATCACCGCCAACCCGGCGCTGGGCGCGGCCGTCGACATCCTGGTCGAGCAGGGCGGCGCCGCGATCCTGTCCGAGACGCCGGAGATCTACGGTGCCGAGCATCTGCTGACGCGGCGCGCCGCGACGCGCGAGACCGGCGAAAAGCTCGTCGGCATCATCAGATGGTGGGAGGACTACACGGCCCGCGCCCGGATGGACATGAACAACAACCCGTCGCCCGGCAACAAGGCCGGCGGGCTGACCACCATCCTCGAGAAGTCGCTCGGCGCGGCCGCCAAGGGCGGCACCAAGACGCTGGCGGCGGTCTACCATTACGCCGAGCAGGTGAAGGCCAAGGGCTTCGTCTTCATGGACACGCCGGGCTACGACCCGGTTTCGGCGACGGGGCAGGTCGCGGGCGGCGCCAACATCCTCGCCTTCACCACCGGGCGCGGCTCGGCCTATGGCTGCAAGCCGACGCCGTCCGTCAAGCTCGCCACCAACACGCCGATGTATCTCAAGCAGACCGACGACATGGACATCAATTGCGGCGATGTCCTCGACGGCGTGAGCCTGGAGGACAAGGGTCGCGAGATCTTCGACTGCCTGCTGCGCGTGGCGTCCGGCGAGAAGTCGAAGTCCGAGCAGATGGGCTATGGCGACGTCGAATTCGTGCCCTGGCAGATCGGCGCGACGATGTAGGGGTGTTCCTTTTCCTCCTTGCGGGAAAAGGTGGCGTGCAGCGCCGGATAGGTGGCCGTGCGCCGTCCGTCATGCTCGCCCCTGTGGCGAGCATCCACGTCTTGGGCATGGAGCACGACGACGGAAGACGTGAATGGGCGGGACAAGCCCGACCATGACGAGGGGCGGCGCGACCCCTCATCCGTCTCGGCTTCGCCGAACCACCTTCCCGCGAGGGGAGAAGGGCTCCAGCGCTAAATCTCGAAACCGCGCAGCCGCGCGCCCACCTCCGCGATGCGCGTCGCGCCGACATTGGCGATCGCGACGCGCAGATGCCTCTCCTGGCCCGGGCCGAAATAGGGGCCTGGCAGGGCCAGCACGCCGCACTGCCCGACCAGCCGCCGCGCCACCTCGGCCGCCGACACGTCGGGGAACGGGTGCGCGACATAGGCGAAATAGGCGCCGGCGGCGAGCACGCTCCAGCCGTCCAGCGGCGCCAGCGCCTCGCGGAACAGCGCGGCGCGCGAATTGATCTCGACGCGGTTGGCCCCGCGCCAGTCGCGGATGCCGTCGATGCCCCAGGCGACCGCGCTCTGGCCGGCGCGCACCGGACTGATCTGGATGCAGTCGAGCACCTTGCCGATCTCGGCGACGACGCGTTCACCCGCCACGATCGCGCCCAGCCGCCAGCCCGGCACGGCATAGGCCTTCGAGAAGCTGTAGAGCCCGATCACCGAATCCCGCCAGCCGCTTGCGGCGAAGACCTCATGCGGCCGCGTCAGGTTCTCGGGCAGGAAATCGCGATAGGTCTCGTCGAGCACGAGCCAGATCCCGCGCCTCGCGCAGAGTTCGGCGAAGGCGGCGATGGCGGCGGCCGGATAGACCGCGCCGGTCGGGTTGTTCGGGCTCACCAGCACGATCGCGCGGGTGCGGGCGTCGATCAGCCGCTCCGCATCGGCGACATCCGGGACGAAGCCGGCCATGGGGTCGCAGGGAAGCGGCCGAGGCTCGACGCCGAGCATGGCCAGCGTCATCTCGTGGTTGAAGTACCAGGGCGTCGGCAGCAGCACATTGTCGCCGGCGCGCGCTAGCGCCATCATCGTCACGACATAGGCTTGGTTGCAGCCCGAGGTGACGATCGTCCCGGCCGGGGCGATGGTCGCGCCATAGATGCGCGAGACCTCGGCCGCATAGGCCTCGCGCAAGGCCGCGTCGCCGGTGATGCCGCCATAGCGGGCGCTTTCGGGCTTCGCGGCCGCCTCCGCCAGCTTTTCCAGCAGGGCGTCGGGCGGCGCCGAGCCCGGCACCGCCTGAGACAGGTCGATCAGCGGCCCGGCCGCGCCGTCATAGGCCCGCGCCCAGCCCTGCGCTTCGGGGATGGGCGGCGTCCCGGTGTCGAGGAGGTCGGGATTCAGCGGGGCGGGGAGCGCGTTCGGCATGGCCTGCGAGCTTTGGGATGCCGGCCCGCCGCCGTCAATCGCCGTCGGCGCATGGACGCTTGGACGCCGCCGGGATCGCGCCCCATATAAGGCGCAGACAAGAACCGGGCAGGCGGAATGCAGGACGACGCCAATGAGGCCATCGACGAACTCCACGCCGTGCTGGACTCGGCCTCCGCCATCGTCGGCTTCACCGGCGCGGGCATCTCGACGGAATCGGGCGTGCCGGATTTCCGCTCGCCGGGCTCGCCCTGGATGGTCAACAAGCCGATCCCGTTCGACGCCTTCGTCGCGAGCCGCGAGGCGCGGATCGAGGCGTGGCGGCGCAAATTCGCGATGGACGACCATTATCGCGGCGCCGGCCCCAATCGCGGCCATGCCGCGCTGGCGCGGCTGGTCGCGCAAGGCCGCTCGCCCGGCCTGATCACCCAGAACATCGACGGGCTGCATCAGGCCTCGGGGATTCCCGACGGGCAGATCGTCGAACTCCACGGCAACGGCACCTACGCGACCTGCCTGACTTGCGGCTGGCGGCACGAACTCGACGCGATCCGCCCGGCCTACGAGGCGACGGGCGAGCCGCCGGACTGCATCATCTGCGCCGGGCCGGTGAAGTCCGCGACGATCTCGTTCGGCCAGCAGATGCCGCAGCGCGAGATGATGCGGGCGCATGAGCTGACGCTCGCGGCCGATCTCTTCCTCGTGCTCGGCTCCTCGCTGGTCGTCTTTCCGGCCGCGACCTTTCCGGTCGTCGCCAAGCGCAACGGCGCAAAGCTCGTCATCGTCAATCGCGAGCCGACGGAGCTCGACCCGATCGCCGATCTGGTGGTGCGGGCCGAGATCGGGGCGGCGCTGGGAAGGCTGGCGGGGTAGGGCGTCTTCAACACTCGAGAGCATCCATGCCCGACATGCCGAAACTGATCCGGATCGATCCCGAGGACCGTCTCGTTGTGCTTGCCCGAACGATACAGGCGCGCGGTCCCGGATCGAAAGACGCGTTGGAGGCCGGCGCCGCCGACACGGCTCGCCACGGCGAGACATGCCTCGGACGCGCGCTCTACCGGCACCGCTCCGTCTTCCGGAGCGCCTCGGACGCGCCCGTCTGGAGCCATCTCGAACTGAGCTATTTCCGCGACATCGTTCCTGCCGACGCCATCCACGACCTCGTGTTCGAGCGGCAACCGGCGGGCATCCAGTTGCTGCGCGCGGAAATCCTCCTGACGACGCCCGGAGCCTTCGTCATGCCGCAAGACTGGCGCGGGTTGGCCGGCCAGCCCCGACGGCGAGCATCGCTGGAATATATCGACGTGAAACCGCCTTTTCTCGGCGAGTACCGGGAGATCATGCGAAACTACATCGGCCCGGCCGCCGCGAAGCTCGTCGCGGCGGACCAAATCGGGACCTTCAGGACGATGGAGACGGCGGCCGTGCTCTATCGCGACCGTTCGTTCGATATCGACTGGAACCAGATCCATCTGTGCGAGGTGGAAGCGGAAGGCTTCAAAGGGTTCGGCGAGGCGTTCGACGCCGCGCTGCGCGAGATCGCTCCGGACGGCGGATTCGCGGGCGTCTTCGCCGGCCTTGGCCGCATGCGCACGATTCCGCGCTGGACCTTCAACGATGCCGCGGTGGAGGCCGACGCCGCGGTCGGGCAGATCGGCGCGGCGCGCACGCTGATCTGAGCGACGCTGAACCGAGCTTGCCAGCCTTGCCATCTGCCGGCAATCTCGGCTTAAGAAGACGTTCAGCGAGCGCAGGCCAGAATGCTCCCTCGTTGCGTGGCAAGACATGGGAAGTCCGACATCATGATCATCGAAGACAGGGACGCCGGCACGGCCGGCGGGATCGCTCTGCCCGGGCGCCAAGCCGGGCTTGTCAGCCGCCGGTCCTTCCTGGCCGGCTCCGCCGCCGGCGTCAGCGCGCTGGCGCTGGGCGGCTGCGCGACCTCCGATTACATGAGCCTCGCCGAGGCGCAGAAGCTCTACGGGCCGATGCCGGACGAGAAGTTTCCGATCCCGGCCGCCGATATCAGCAAGGTCGACCCGAAATATTTCCGCCGGACGGTCGCCTTCGACACGAAGGAAGCGCCCGGCACGATCATCGTCGATCCGGGCAATTACTATGTCTACCGCGTCGAGGAGGGCGGGCAAGCCACCCGCTACGGCGCCAATGTCGGCCGCGACGGATTTCGCTGGAGCGGCGACGCCTATGTCGGCCGCAAGTCCGAATGGGCGACCTGGACGCCGCCCAAGGAAATGATCAAGCGCCAGCCCGAGGTGGCGGTGTGGGCCCGCGGCATGCCGGGCGGCCTCGAGAACCCGCTCGGCGCCCGCACGCTCCATCTCTACCAGAACGGCGCCTATACGCTCTACACGATCTATGCGTCGAGCGATCCCGACACGATCGGCTCGGGCGTCACGAGCGGCTGCGTCGGCCTGCTCAGCCAGGACATGATCCATCTGTACGCGCGCACGCCGGTCAAGACCAAGGTGGTCGTGCTGCCGGCTTGAGCGAGTTCACTCCCGCGCCGACACAGCAAGCCTCAGCGCCAGCGCCACGACCACCGCCCCATCGGCAGCCTCATGGGCTGCCGGCGCCATCACGAAGAGCTGCGGCAGGCCGAAGGCTGCCGCAAAGGCTGGAGGTAGCTGCCGGCCGCGATGCCGGCATAGGTCGTCAGCCCGCCCATGCGGCCCTGTCCGAGGCTGCGCGAGGCGATCAGCAGCATGTCGGGGCCGGGCGCCGTGGTCGGCACGGCGCGGGCGGCGGCGAAGAGCGCGAGTGTCGCAAGGTCAGGCACAAGCGTCGTCGCCCGAATCGTCGCGCGCGTCATGGCGCGTCGATACGGCTCCGCGTGGCGCGTCCAGGCCCGAATTTCCTGCGAAATCCGTCGCGGATGATGTGGATGAGCGAGATCGCCCTGTATCGTGACTCCGCCGCGATGATATCGTGACGCAGCGAATCAAGCCAATCGCGTGGGGGTGAGTGGCACATGTCCGACGAGTTCGGTGACAGCGGGCGTCCGCCATTGGGGCCGATCCAGTCGCTCAACCGCGTCATGCGGCTCGATGGCGAGGGCGGCCCCGGCTCCGAGAGCGTGGTCGAGCTCACCGGCCACGTCAAATGGTTCGACGTCAGCAAGGGCTACGGCTTCGTCGTGCCCGAGGATGGCGGCGCCGACGTGCTCGTCCATGTCACCATCCTGAAGCGCGACGGCTTCAACGCCATCGCCGAAGGCGCGCGCATCGTGCTCGAGGCGATCGAGAAATCGCGCGGCCGGCAGGCCGTTCGCGTGCTGTCGATCGACACCAGCGCCGCCCGCCACCCGGCCGAGCTGCCGATGGCGCGCACCAACGTCTCGGTGACGCCGACGAGCGGGCTGGAGCGGATGGTGGTGAAGTGGTTCAACCGGCTGCGCGGCTTCGGCTTCGTCTCGGCCGGCGAGGGCGCGCCGGACGTCTTCGTCCATATGGAAACGCTGCGCCGCTACGGCATTGTCGAGCTGATTCCGGGCCAGAGCGTGCTGGTGCGCTACGGACCCGGGCCCAAGGGCCTGATGGCGGCCGAGATCAGGCTGGAGCAGGGCGGCGTGCCGAGCTCGCACTGAGAGCCCGCCCCGAAACCCTGCTCCGGCGCCCGTCTGGCGGGCCTCTGCGCTTCCGGCGCTCGCGGACGAGAAGTCCGCTCCGCTATGGTTCCCGAATGCCGGGCTGGCCGACTCGCCGGAGCGAGTGTCGCGGCAGACTCCGAGATGTCGACGCAACTCCGGATATCGACCAGAAAATTATGCGCGCAAAGGTTGCTTTTCACGCTCATTGAAGTCTCGCGACGGTCTCGCTTGACGCGGTCGCGTTCATAACTCTTCAATCTGCTTGGCTATGATGGCGTCTTTCCTCGGGACGCGGCATCATGCTTCTGATAAGCGATCGCGTTAAACAGGATCGGACGCTGGAGCGGACGCTGTCGCTCTGGGGTCCATGCATCGTCGTCGGCCTGAACGAAGGGCCGCCCGGCGGGCACCGTCAGAAGCGGCTCGTCGTCTCCGATGTCGACCTGTCCCAGCGCGCCTCGATCGAGGCGCTGCGGACGATGCTGGCGCGATGCCGCCTTCCCGATGCGCCATATCTCTGCCTGCTGCGGACCGAATCGGCTCGGGCCGTGATCCAGGCCAACGCGCTCGGCGCCTCGGCCGTGCTGGCCGCCGACGCCCCGGCCAAGACGCTGCTCGACAGGATCAGCCAGATCCTGCTGGTCTCGCCGGAGGATGGCGACGGCCCGCAGGCGGCGCAGGCGCAGCATCATTTCGTCGCCGCGTCCGCCGCGCTCGCGGAACTGCTGACCGCCGCCGGACAGGGCGGGGCGCTGCCGGTCGCCGCGATCGGCGAGAGCGTCGCCTCGATCAACCGCGCCGCCGACGATGTCGACATCGGCGGCTGGCTCGACATGGTCTGGAACCATGACGATCTGACCTATCAGCACTGCCTGCTGGTGGCGGGTCTGGCTGCCGCGTTCGGCCGGCGGCTCGGTTTCCCGAACGAAGCCCGCAAGCTCCTGACCACGGCCGCCGTGATGCACGATATCGGCAAGGCCCGGATCCCTCTCGAGATCCTGCACAAGCCCGGCAAGCTGACATCGGCCGAAACGGAGACGATGCAGACCCATCCGGAAATCGGGCGGGCACTGCTGCTGAGCCAGGGCGGCTTCGCCCGGGAGGTCGTCGAGGCGACGCATCAGCACCACGAATATCTCGACGGCTCGGGCTATCCGCGGGGCTTGCGAGGCGCGGAAATCTCGGATGTCGTGCGGATGATCACGATCTGCGACATCTACGCCGCGCTGATCGAGCGACGCTCCTACAGGGCGCCGATGCCGCATGAAGCGGCCTATGCGACGCTGCTCGGCATGGAAGGCAAGCTCGACGCCGATCTGGTGCGCGCCTTCGGGGCCGTGGCGCTGACCGATCCGGTCGCCGGCGCGCGCGCCGTCAGCGCCTGAGGCCGGCCGTTGTCAGGAGAGCGTCGTTTTGCCCGGAAGGCCTTGTCCGCCTTTCGGGCGGCGTGGCGTCTTCGATCGTCGACCGCTATGCCCAGGACTTGGATGCCCGGGACAAGCCGGAGCACGACGGTGACGGACTTCAGAGCGCGAAGGACGTCCCGCAGCCGCAGGAGGCCGTCGCGTTCGGGTTGGTGATCCTGAAGGACTGGCCGACGAGGTCGTCGACGAAGTCGATGGTGCAGCCCTCGAGCAGGTCGAGCGAGGTCTCGTCGATCAGGACGGTCGCGCCGTCGCGCTCGATCACGAGGTCGCCCGGCGTGGTCTCGCGGTCGACGTCGAAGACGTACTGGAAGCCCGAGCAGCCGCCGCCGGTGACGCTGACGCGCAGCATCGAGCCCGGGGGCTCATGCGCCATCACGGTGACGATGCGGCTCGCGGCCTTGTCCGTCACGGAAATGCCGCGCGGATGACTCAGAAGATCGGTCGACATGGCGCGCTCCATGACAGATGCGGCTCTTTGGGAAGAAGCGGCGCCTTGGGAAGAAGCGGCTTGCACCCCGGTTATCCGCGAAGGTAATTGCGCCGCAGGCCTGCGGCAAGACGCACGCCAGCACAGGTCGGCCATGACTTCCCAGCACACGCCCGACGCCAGGCCCGACGTCTTGCAGGATCGCGAGCCCGGCGAGCGCTGGCGCGCCGCTTACGCCTGCCGCTCCAGCCGGAGCCGGGGCCGGCTCGTCGCGGAGCCCGGCTCGGCGACGCGCAACCAGTTCCAGCGCGACCGCGACCGCATCATCCATTCGACCGCCTTCCGCCGGCTGAAGCACAAGACGCAGGTCTTCGTCTCGCATGAGGGCGACCATTTCCGCACGCGCCTGACCCATACGATCGAGGTGGCGCAGATCGCCCGGGCGCTGGCGCGCGCGCTCGGCCTCGACGAGGATCTGGCCGAGGCGCTGGCGCTGGCGCACGATCTCGGCCACACGCCCTTCGGCCATACCGGCGAGGATGCGCTGGCCGAATGCATGGCCGGGTTCGGCGGCTTCGACCACAACGCCCAGACGCTCAGGATCGTGACGAGGCTGGAGCGGCGCTATGCCGGCTTCGACGGGCTCAATCTGAGCTGGGAGACGCTGGAGGGGCTGGTCAAGCATAACGGTCCGCTGCTCGATGCGCGGGGGAAGCCGACCGATCGCTATGCCGAGAGCGGCATCCCGGCCGCGATCGTCGAGTACCAGGCGCGGCAGGACCTCTGGCTCGGCACCTACGCTTCCGCCGAGGCGCAGGCCGCCGCGCTCGCCGACGACATCGCCTACGACGCTCACGATATCGACGACGGCCTGAGGGCGGGGCTGTTCGGCCTCGACGAACTGCGCGGCCAGCCCTTCCTCGCCGCGCTGCTCGACGAGATCGACAGGCTTCATCCGGGGCTGGAGCCGCAACGCGCCACCAACGAATTGGTCCGGCGCGTGATCACCCGCTTCGTCGAGGACGTCATCGCCGAGTCGCGGGGCCGCATCGCGGCGCTGGTCCCCGCCGACGCGGACGCGATCCGCCATGCCTCGGCGCCGGTCGTCGCCTTCTCGACGCCGATCGCGGCCGCCGACCGCGCGATCAAGGCCTTCCTCTATCCGAACATGTACCGCCACCCCCGCGTCGGGGCGATCCGGACCAGGGCGGCCGGCGTCGTGCGCGACCTGTTCGAGCGCTTCAGCGCCGACCCGTCCGCGATGCCGGCCGAATGGGCCGCAGGCTGCGCGAGCCTCGACGCGCATCGCCGCGCGCGCCGCATCGCCGACTACATCGCCGGCATGACCGACTGGTACGCGCTCGACGAACACCGCCGCCTGTTTGACGCCACCCCCTCGCTGCGATAGGGGCCGCACTTTCCAACACTCCTTCTGCTGCGCGACAGAGATACGCAAGTCAGGCCGCAATGAACCTGTTCGAGAGCTTTTCCGCCCGCGTCGCCGCCATTCTGGCGGGGCTGGCCGAGGCAGGCGCGCTGCCGGCGGGTCTGAACCTCTCCCGCGTCGTGGTCGAGCCGACGCGCGATCCGACCCATGGCGATCTCGCCTGCAACGCCGCCATGGTGCTGGCCAAGGAGGCCGGCGCCAACCCGCGCGTGCTGGCCGAACTGTTGCGCACCGAGCTCGAAAAGGATGCCGATGTCGTCAAGGTCGAGGTCGCCGGACCGGGCTTCATCAACCTGACGCTGAAGCCCTCGGTCTTCACCGCGATCCTCAGGGACGCGGTCGAGCACGGCGCGGACTACGGTAAGGGCGCGCCAAAGCCGCGGCCGGCGGTGAACGTCGAATACGTCTCGGCCAACCCGACCGGGCCGATGCATGTCGGCCATGGCCGCGGCGCCGTCTTCGGCGACGCGCTCGCCAACCTGCTCGCTTTCGCCGGCCATGCGGTGACGCGCGAATACTACATCAACGACGCCGGCGCGCAGGTCGACGTGCTCGCCCGCTCGGCCTATCTGCGCTACCGCGAGGCGCTGGGCGAGACGATCACGATCCCCGAGGGGCTCTATCCGGGCGACTATCTCGTCTCGGTCGGCGAAAGCCTCGCCAGGGCCCATGGCGATGCCTTGCTGACGAAGCCCGAGGCGGAATGGCTGCCGCTGGTCCGCGCCGCCGCGATCGACGGCATGATGGCGATGATCCGCGACGATCTCGCCGCGCTCGGCGTCGTTCACGACGTGTTCTTCTCCGAGCGCTCGCTGCAGACCATCGAGGGCGACCGCGACGCGGTGCGCGACACGATCGGGGATCTGCGCGCCCGCGATCTCGTCTACGAGGGCAGGCTGCCGCCGCCCAAGGGTCAGAAGGACGAGGACTGGGAGGATCGCGAGCAGACGCTGTTCCGCGCCACGCAGTTTGGCGACGACGTCGACCGGCCGCTGCTGAAGTCGGACGGCAGCTACACCTATTTCGCCAACGACATCGCCTATCACCGCTCCAAGTTCACGCGCGGCTTCCCCATGATGATCGATGTCTGGGGCGCCGACCATGGCGGCTACGTCAAGCGCATGAGCGCGGCGGTGAAGGCCGTGACCGGCGGGGCGGGGGCGCTCGACGTCAAGCTCTGTCAGCTCGTCAAGCTCTTGCGCAACGGCGAGCCGGTGAAGATGTCGAAGCGCTCGGGCGATTTCGTCACCTTGCGCGAGGTCATCGACGAGGTCGGCCGCGACGCGGTGCGCTTCATGATGATCTTCCGCAAGAACGACGCGACGCTGGATTTCGACCTCGCCAAGGTGGTCGAGCAGTCGAAGGACAATCCGGTCTTCTACGTCCAGTACGCCCATGCCCGCTGCGCCTCGATCTTCCGGCAGGCGCGCGAGGCCTTTCCCGACCTCGACCTGACGCCGGAAAGCCTGGCGCGGGCGGAGCTGGAACGCCTCGACGACGAGGCCGAGATCGGCATCGTCAAGATGATCGCGGCCTATCCGAGGATGATCGAGGCGGCGGCCATGGCCTGCGAGCCGCATCGCGTGGCGTTCTTCGTGCACGAATTGGCGAGCGCTTTCCATTCGCTCTGGAACAAGGGCAAAGACTCGCCGCAATTACGGTTCGTTAATCAAACTGATCGAAACTTGACCCTGGCGAGATTGGCGTTCGTTCATTGCGTTCGCAGCGTGCTCGCCTCCGGTCTGGCGGTCGCGGGGGTCGCGGCGCCGGAAGAGATGCGCTGACGGAGAGCTTTCCGGCAGCGCGCACGAGGTCAAAAAATTGACCGCGCAATGCGTTCGGCGTTCCATCGTGGCGTCGGCCCTGTGCTGGAATGGATCATGCCATGAGTGAGCCAGCTAGAAACCGTTTCGCCCTCGATCTCGAAGATCTCGAGCGCCAGCTCCGCGGCGCGGCGCAGCCGCAGCGTCCGGCCAGCGCGGTCGATCCGCTGGTCGAGCTGACCCGCATCGTCGGGCAGGACGACCCGCTGAAGGATCTCTTCGCCGAGCGCGGCCGCGGCCCGGTCGCGGTGCGGCAGGAGCCGGGTTTCGACGCCGGGCCCGCGCCGCGGAGCGCCCCGCCGGCCGAACTGCGCGGCGCGCTGGACGAGTTCGAGGCGCTGCTGCGCCGGAACGAGCCGGCCCGCGCCGCCCCGTCCCCGGCGCCGCCGCCTCCGGCGGAGGCTGCGCCGGTCGCGCGGCAGATGCCCGATTTCGACAATCTGGTCGCCGAGGCCTATGCCCGCCCGCCCGCTCCGCAGGCCGAGCAGCCGCGCGACCTCGACCAGGCGGCCGGCTACGCGCCGGACGCCCGCTACGACGATGCCTACGACCAGCGGCAGGCGGAGGCCGTCGCCTACCAGACCGGCGCTCCGCCGGCCGACAACGACATGCCGGAACTCGAGCCGCAACGCTCGCGCAAGGGGCTCTGGACGGCGGTCGCGCTTCTGGCGGTCGGCGTCACCGGCGTCGGCGCGGCGATGCTGCTGCGCGGCGGTCCCACTGGCCCGAACGGCCAGCCGCCGGTGATCGCGGCCGATGCCGGCCCGACCAAGGTCGCGCCCGCCAATCCGGGCGGCGCCGAGATCCCGAACCAGAACAAGCAGATCTACGAGCGCGCCGGCGAGACCCCCGCCAGGCAGGCCAAGGTGGTCAACCGCGAGGAACAGCCGGTCGATGTCCAGCAGGCGGCCCGCTCGCTGTCGCCGCGCGTCGTGATGGCCGGCCCCGGAACCGGAGCGGCCAGCGATGCCGGCAACCCGCTGGCGCAGGCGCCGGCCGCGCCCGAACGCGGCCTGACCCCGTCCGAGCCGATGCTGACCGCGATGCCGCCGGTGCCGGGGCTCGGCGAGCCGCGCCGCGTCCGCACCGTCTCGATCCGCCCTGACGGCACGCCCGCCCCCGCGCCGAGCGCCAACGCGGCCTATTCCAACGGCACGGCTCCGGCCGCCAACGGCGCCGCGCCCGTCCGGCCGCAGATCAACGGACCGGCGACGGCCACGGCGAGCCCGCCGAAGCCGCGCCCGCCCGAACCGGCCAAGACGCAGGAGCGCGCGGCGACGCCGGCCCCGGCGGCGGCTCCCGCTCCGGCTCCGGCGACGACGCCTTCGACCCCTGTTCGCGTCGCCAACGCCGCGCCGACGCCCGCGCCCGCCGCGGCGCCGGCTCCCGCCACCGCCCCGATCCGCAGCGGCGTCGGCGATTTCGCCGTCCAGCTCGCCGCTCCCGGCAGCGAATCGGAGGCGCGCGCCACCTTCGCCGCGCTCCAGCGCAAGTTCCCCGATCAGCTCGGCGGTCAGGCCCCGATCGTGCGCAAGACCGAACTCGCGGGCGGCAAGACCGTCTATCGCCTGCGCGTCGGGCCCTATTCGCGCGACGACGCCACGACGATGTGCAACCAGCTCACCGCGTCTGGCGGGCAGTGCTTCATCGCCAAGAACTGAGCGGCCTTTTTCTTCGATGCGAACCGGCGGCGCCCCGCGCCGCCGGTTTTTTCATGGCCGCTCCGCCGGCGGCCACCGCCCTGCCTGCGGCGTCTGATCGCTTCGTCGGCCGCGCCTCCTCGCAATGACGGCGGCGCTTGACCGGCGTGCCGCCGCTTCCTACGCCTGAGCGATGACCTCGCGCGCCTTCATCGCCGGCTGCCTCGGCACGAGCCTTAACCCGGACGAGCGCGCCTTCTTCAGGGAGGCGCGGCCCTGGGGCTTCATCCTGTTCAGGCGCAACACGCAATCGCCTGAGCAGATCGCGTCGCTGACCGCCGAGATGCGCGAGGCCGTCGGCTGGCATGCGCCGGTCCTGATCGACCAGGAGGGCGGGCGGGTCCAGCGCATGGGCCCGCCGCACTGGCCGAAATACGCGCCGGCGCGCGGCTTCACGCGAATCAACGATCCCGTGCAACAGCGTGAGATCGTTCGGCTTTCGGCCAGGCTCATGGCGCATGACCTGAAGGCGGTCGGGATCGATGTCGACTGCCTGCCGGTGCTCGACGTGCCGGTCGCCGGCAGCCATGACGTGATCGGCGACCGGGCCTATGCCCATGATCCCGATCTGGTCGCCAGACTCGGCCGCGCCGCCGCCGAGGGACTGCTCGCCGGCGGCGTGCTGCCGGTGATCAAGCACATGCCCGGCCATGGCCGCGCGACGGCCGACAGCCATTTTGCCCTGCCGGTCGTCGATGCCGCGCTGGAGACACTGCGGGCGCAGGATTTCCGGCCGTTCCGGCATCTCGCCGACATGCCGCTGGCGATGACGGCCCATGTCGTCTTCACCGCGCTCGACAAAAGACATCCCGCCACCGTCTCGCGGAGGATCGTGCGCGAGATCATGCGCGGGGAACTCGGCTATGACGGGCTGATCATGACCGACGACATCTCGATGAAGGCGCTCTCGGGCGGTTTCGCCGAGAAGGCCGGCGCCGCCATCCGCGCCGGCGTCGACGTCGTGCTGCATTGCCACGGCATCATGGACGAGATGGTCGCGATCGCCGGCGCGGTGCCGGAGATGACGGGTGCGCGCGGCCGCCGCGCCGCCGCCGCGCTCGGCCGCATCCGGCACGAGCCGGAGCCGCTCGATGTGGACAGCGTCCGCGCACTGGTTGCGCGCGCGCTTGCGTTGACCGCCTGAACGGCGGAACCTGCATTTGGGAAATTGGGGGCTGGCCGAGCATGGCCACTGAATTGCCATTCGAGGAGGATTCAGGCCTGCGCGACGGCGAGCCTGGGCTCGTCATCGATGTCGACGGCTACGAGGGCCCGCTCGACCTGCTGCTCGACCTCGCGCGGCGGCAGAAGGTCGACCTGCACCGCATCTCGATCCTGGCGCTGGCCGAGCAGTATCTCGTCTTCGTCGAGCAGGCGCGCTCGCTCAGGCTCGAACTCGCCGCCGACTACCTCGTCATGGCGGCCTGGCTCGCCTATCTCAAATCGCGGCTGCTGCTGCCGGAGCCGCCCAAGGGCGAGGAGCCGAGCGCCGCCGATCTCGCGACCGCGCTGGCGCTGCGCCTGCGCCGACTCGAGGCGATCCGCGCCGCGGCGCGAAAACTCGCCTCGCGCGAGCGGCTCGGGCAGGACGTGTTCGCGCGCGGCGCGCCGGAAGAGATCGTCGCCGGCCATCGCCCGGTCTGGGAAGCCGAACTCTACGACCTGCTCGCGGCCTATGCCCAGCAGCGCCAGAAGCAGGCGCAGGGCCACATCTCGGTCGGGCACCGGCTGGTCTGGTCGCTGGTCGAGGCGCGCGAGGCGCTGCAGCGACTCGTCGGCGAGGCCGGCGACTGGACCGCGATCGACCCCTATCTCACGCGCTACATGGCCTCGCACGGGTTGCCCGCGAGCGAGATGGGGGCGACGGTCAGGGCGTCGGCGCTGTCGGCCATGCTGGAGATGGTGCGCGAGGGGGTCATCGACCTGCGCCAGGACGACGCGTTCGCGCCCCTGCAGGTCCGGCGCCGCTCGGCCCGCCCGCCGGTGCTTCCCCTATGAGCGTCGCCATGAGCGAGGATTTCGAGGACGATGCCGGCGCGGAGGCATTCGCGCGGGCGCTGCGCATCGTCGAGGCCGTGCTGTTCGCCTCGGCCGGGCCGTTGTCGCGCGAGGTCCTGGCGCAGTCGATCCCGGCCGGCATCGACATCGCGCAGGTGATCGACCGCCTCAGCGCGCTCTACGAGCCGCGCGGGGTCAATCTGCGCGCGGTGGCCGGCGGCTTTGCCTTTCGGACCGCGCCCGATCTCGGCTACCTGCTCGCCGCCGAGGCCGAGCCGCCGCGCAAGCTCTCGCGCGCCGCGCTCGAGGTGCTCGCCATCATCGCCTATCACCAGCCGGTGACGCGCGCCGAGATCGAGGAGATCAGGGGCGTCGCCACCGCCAAGGGCACGCTCGACATCCTGCTGGAGGCCGGCTGGGTCAGGCTGCGCGGCCGGCGGCGCTCGCCGGGGCGGCCGGTGACCTATGGCACGACGCCAGGCTTCCTCGATCATTTCGGGCTCGACCGCATCGACGACCTGCCCGGCCTCGACGAACTGAAGGGCTCGGGCTTCATCGAGGGCCGCCTGACCAGGGACCTGACCGTGCCGGTCCCCGACGACGATCCGGGCTTACGCGGCGACGAGGACCCGCTCGGCGACCTCTTCGCCCCGCTTGACGACGGCGACGGGCCGCCGCATGGGGCGCAGGAGTAGCCTCGTCATCGCGGGGAGGCGAAGCCGACAAGGCAGTTTAGGAGGGCGTGGCGCGAGACGCTGGATTGCTTCGCCGCGCTCGCAATGACGACGGAGCATCCCTTGGCTCGCAGCGAGAGCGTGGCGCGGTGGTTGAGCTGGGGCCGGCGCGGCACGGCCGGCGCGTCGATTCCGATGGCGCTCGGTTTCGACGCCGTGACGCAGCGCTTCGGCGCGGTCACGGCGCTGGAAGACGTGACGCTCTCGGTCGAGCCCGGCGAGATCGTCGCGCTGCTCGGCCAGTCCGGTTGCGGCAAGACGACGCTGCTCAGGCTCGCCGCCGGCGTCGAGCGGCCGAGCGCGGGCAGGGTGCTGCTGGAGGGCCGGGACGTCTCCTCGCCCGAACGCTTCGTCGAGCCGGAGCAGCGCGGCGTCGGGCTGGTCTTCCAGGACTACGCGCTGTTCCCGCATCTCACCGTGCGCGAGAACGTCCGGTTCGGCCTGCGCGGCTATGACGAGGCGTCGGCCGAGGCCACTTCGCGGCGCGCCATCGCCCGCGTCGGCCTCGCCGATCTCACTGAAGCCTATCCCCACATGCTGTCGGGCGGCGAGCAGCAGCGCGTCGCGCTGGCCCGCGCGGTCGCGCCGCGTCCGGGCGTGCTCCTGATGGACGAACCCTTCTCCAATCTCGATCGCCGCCTGCGCGACGTGGTCCGCGACGAGACCGCCGCCCTGCTGCAGGAAACCGGCGCGACCTCGATCATCGTGACGCATGATCCGGAGGACGCGATGCGCATCGCCGACCGCATCGTGCTGATGCGGGCCGGCCGCGTCGTCCAGGTCGGTTCGGGCGAGGAACTCTACCGCCGGCCCGTCAACCTGTTCGCGGCGCGCTTCTTCTGCGACTTCACCGAGATCGCCGGCAAGGTCGCGCGCGGCGCGGTTGATACGCCGCTCGGGCGCTTCGCCGCGCCTCGACTGGCGGAAGGCGCGGACGCCATCGTCTGCGTCCGCCCGCAGGCGATCACGCTCGTGCCCAAGGGATTCTGCCTGCCCGGAAGGCTGGTCACGCGGCGCTTCCTCGGCGAGGTCGACCATGTCCTGGTCGCGGTCTCGGGTCTCGACAAGCCGCTGGTCGGCCGTGTTTCGCGGCAGGGACACCTGCGCGAGGGCGAGGATGTCGGCGTCGATGTCGCGACGGACGAAGTTCTTGTGTTCCCCGCGGCGGACACATAGGTTCCGCGCCAAGCAGGGGACGCCGGCGTTCAGCCGGTCCGGCACACCGTTTCAAGGGAGATCGCCATGGGTGGCGTCAGCATATGGCACTGGATCGTCGTCGGCGTCATCGTGATGCTGCTGTTCGGGCGCGGCAAGGTTTCCGAGCTGATGGGCGACGTGGCCAAGGGCATCAAGTCGTTCAAGAAGGGCATGGCCGAGGACGAGACCCCGCCTCCCGCCACGACCCCGGCCGATCCCAAGGTGATCGACCAGGTCCAGGCGAGCAACGCGGCCGCGACCGCCAGCGCCGCCCAGGCCAAGGCCGAGACCAAGGCCTGATGGCGCGTCCCCCGCCGCGAGGCTGGGGCTAGAAGGACGGCCATCGATGTTCGACATCGCCTGGAGCGAATTGATGCTGATCGGGGCGGTCGCGCTCGTCGTGATCGGCCCCAAGGATCTGCCCAAAGCCATGCGCACCGTCGGACAGGCGGTGGGCAAGATCCGCCGCATGGCCGGCGAGTTCCAGGGCCAGTTCAACGAGGCCATGCGCGAGGCCGAGCTGCACGAGCTGAAGAAGCAGGTCGAGGATGTCGGCGGCTCCGTCTCCAGCGCGATGAACACCGACTACAAGCCGATCGAGATGCCGAAAGACGATGTCGGCATCGCCGACCCGCCGACCTCGACCGTCTCCGCCGGTCTCGACGACGCCGCGATGAAGGAAGCCGAGGCCAAGCTCGCAGCGCTGCCCGGTCCCGAACCGCTGCCCGAGATCGTGATCGATCCGGCCCCGGTCGCCGAGCCGAAGCCGCCGCGCAAGCGCGCTGTCAAGGTTGAGGCCGCGGTCGCGGAAGCGCCCGCGCCTGTGATCGAGGAGGCATCAGAGCCGGCGAAGCCCCCGCGCAAGCGCAAGGCCAAGGTCTCCGAGCCCGACGAGGGGAGCGCGGCATGAGCGTCGCCAATCCGCGCGAGGGCGAGGACGAGATCGAGGCCTCGCGCGCCCCGCTAATCGACCATCTGATCGAGTTGCGCTCGCGCCTGATCAAGTCGCTGATCGCCTTCCTGATCATGTTCTTCATCTGCTTCGCCTTCGCGACGCAGATCTACAACGTGCTGGTGCAGCCCTATATCTGGGCGGCGGGGCCGGGCGCCAACGTCCAGCTCATCTACACCGCGCCGCTGGAATACCTCTTCACTCAGATCAAGATCGCGGCTTTCGGCGCCGGCTTCTTCGCCTTTCCGGTGATCGCGACGCAGGTCTACAAATTCGTCGCGCCCGGTCTCTACAAGAACGAGAAGCAGGCTTTCGCGCCCTATCTGGTGGCGACGCCGTTCTTCTTCGTCGCGGGCGCGGCGATGGTGTTCTTCTTCGCCATGCCAGTCCTGATGAAGTTCTCGATCGGCATGCAGCAGGCGGCGACGGACGGGCAGGCCGGTATCGCGCTCCTGCCCAAGGTCAGCGAATATCTCTCGCTGATCATGACGCTGATCTTCGCTTTCGGCATCGCCTTCCAGTTGCCGGTGATCCTGACGCTGCTCGGCCAGGCGGGGATCATCGATTCGCAATTCCTCAAGGACAAGCGCCGCTACGCCATCGTCTTCGTCTTCGTGATCGCGGCGGTGCTGACCCCGCCCGACGTGATCTCGCAGCTCATGCTCGCCGTGCCGATGCTGCTTCTCTACGAGCTCTCGGTGTTCTCGGTGAAATATGTCGAGACAAAGCGGGCGCTGGCGAAGGCGGCCGAGGACGCGGCGGACAAAGCGGCGGGTCTCTGAGCGGCGATGTCCTCCTGCCGTCATGCTCGGGCTTGTCCCGAGCATCCACGTCTTGAACACAGCTCTCGACCAGCTAAGACATGGATGGTCGGGACAAGCCCGACCATGACGGGGAGGGCGTCTCCCCTCCCAAGTGCGACATCGGCAGTTCCCCCGCGCGCGATCCCGGTCTAGAGCATCCTCGCTGCGCTCCGCAGCGACGGCATGGCCTGACGACGATGTACGACATCAGATGGATTCGCGAGAACGCCGCGGCGTTCGACAGGGGGCTGGCGCGCAGGGGTTTCGCCGAGACCTCGTCGATCGAGCTGCTGGCGCTCGACGACGCGCGCCGCGCCGCCATCGCGAAGGCTCAGGCCGCGCAGGAGCGCCGCAACGCGCTGTCCAAGGAGATCGGCAAGGCGATGGGCGCGAAGGATGCGGCCCTCGCCGAGAGCCTGAAGGCCGAGGTCGCATCACTCAAGGAACTGCAGCCGGCGCTGGAAGCCGAGGAGAAGGTCGCCAAGGAGGCGCTGGAGCAAAAACTCGCCGCGATCCCCAACACGCCGCATGACGACGTTCCCGACGGCGCGGACGAGCACGGCAACGTCGTCAAGTCGACCCATGGCGAAAAGCCGGAGGAGGCGGGCGGGCGGCTGTTCGGCCGCAACGCCGCGCCAAAGGAGCATTTCGAGCTCGGCGAAGCGCTCGGCCAGATGGATTTCGAGATCGCGGCGAAGCTCTCGGGCTCGCGCTTCGTCGTGCTGAACTCCGGCGTGGCGCGGCTTTCGCGCGCGATCGGGCAGTTCATGCTCGACATGCACAGCGAGGAGCATGGCTACACCGAGGTCAACCCGCCGCTGATGGTGCGGGACGACGCGATGTTCGGGACGGCGCAGTTGCCGAAGTTTCGGCATGATCAGTTTTCTGTGATTGACGGTCTTACTTCGGAGCAAGCGCAGGATTTTCTAGTCCACTATGGGACGGATGATGCGCGCGCGCGCGATGTCCGAGGCGAGGATGCTCTGCGAACGAGGCAATGGATGGCACGCCAAGCTCATTGGCTCATCCCCACGGCCGAAGTCCCGCTCACCAACCTCGTCCGCGAATCGATCCTCTCCGAGGAGGAACTCCCGCGCCGCTATACCGCGCTCACGCCCTGCTTCCGGGCCGAGGCCGGTTCGGCCGGGCGCGACACGCGCGGCATGCTGCGGCAGCACCAGTTCGAGAAGGTCGAGCTGGTCTCGATCACCACGCCCGACAAATCGCGCGAGGAGCACGAGCGCATGCTGTCCTGCGCCGAGGCCGCGCTGAAGAAGCTCGACCTGCATTACCGCGTGATGACTTTGTGCACCGGCGACATGGGTTTCGCCAGCCGGAAGACCTACGACATCGAGGTCTGGCTGCCCGGACAGAAGACCTATCGCGAGATCTCGTCCTGCTCGGTCTGCGGCGACTTTCAGGCGCGCCGGATGAACGCGCGCTACAGGACCAAGGACGGCAAGGGCCCGTTCTTCGTCCACACGCTGAACGGCTCGGGCACGGCGGTCGGCCGGGCGCTGATCTCGGTGATGGAGAACTACCAGAACGCCGATGGCTCGATCACGGTGCCGGACGCGCTGGCGCCGTATATGCGCGGCGTGACGAAAGTCGCGAAGGCGTGATGTCGATTCGCGTGGAAACGCCGACGCCACTCCCTGCCCCCGCTTGCGGGGGAGGGCCGGGGCGAGGGGCGAGTCCAGGCCGCCGCAGCCAGGCTTCGGCGTCGAGGCACTGTCTGCACGCCCTACCCATCCCCAGCCCTTCCCCACCGCAAGCGGGGGGAAGGGGACAGGGTGGCGCTCGCCGCCCGTGTCGCTTCCTCATAAGGGACTACCCATGCGCATTCTCGTGACGAACGACGACGGCATCCATGCCGAGGGGCTCGGCGTGCTGGAGGAGATCGCGGCGCAGCTTTCCGACGAGGTCTGGGTCGTCGCGCCCGAGACCGACCAGTCCGGCGTCGCCCATTCGCTGTCGCTGTCGAACCCGCTGCGGCTGCGCCGGATCGGCGAGCGGCGCTATGCCGTCGCCGGCACGCCGACCGACTGCGTCATCATGGCGGCGCGCTCGATCATGATCGAGGCGCGGCCCGATCTCGTGCTGTCGGGCGTCAATCGCGGCCAGAACGTCGCCGAGGACGTGACCTATTCGGGCACCATCGCGGCCGCGATGGAGGGCACGCTGCTCGGCATCCCGTCGATCGCGGTGAGCCAGGCCTACGGGCCGCAGGGCAGGGACCACATCCACTGGGACTGCGCCCGCCATCACGGCCCAGGCATCATCCGCCGGCTGCTCGAGGAGGGCATTCCGAAGGACATCCTGTTCAACCTGAATTTTCCGAACGTGCCGCCGGCGGAGGTTGCGGGCGTGGCGGTGACGGCGCAGGGGCGGCGCGACCAGGAGCTGATGCGGCTGGAGCCCCGGCAGGACGGGCGCGGCAACCCCTATTTCTGGATCGCCTTCCAGCGCTCCAGGAGCGAGCCGGCGAACGGCACCGACCTGCGCGCGCTGTCGGAGAAGAGGATATCGATCACGCCGATCGAGCTCGACCTGACGCATGAGCCGACATTGACGAAGTTCGCGCAGGCGTTTGCTTGACCACGATGCGTCCAGCCCCTTTCCCGTCATGGTCGGGCTTGTCCCGACCATCCACGTCTTCCTGGGTCGAACGCTACGACCAGGACGTGGATGCTCGCCACAAGGGCGAGCATGACGGCAAAGGTAGGCCGCCTGTCGTCGCCATCTAGAACATGACCGAACGCGGGGGCGGGCACATGACCGAAGCGGCCGCCAGCGAGGGCGAGCGCACCGTCGCCTTCCTGCTCTCGCTTCGCGCCCAGGGCGTGCGCGACCTCGCGGTGCTGCGCGCCATGGAGAAGGTCGCGCGCGAGCGTTTCGCGCCGTCGCGCTTCGCCGATCTCGCGCGGCAGGACGTCTCGGTGCCGCTGCCCTGCGGCCAGACCATGACCGCCCCGCACACCGTCGCCAATCTGCTGGGGGCGCTCGAAATGACGCCAGGCGCGCGCGTGCTCGAGATCGGCGCTGGCTCGGGCTATGTCGCGGCGCTGCTGGCGGCGATGGGCGGGGAGGTCGTCTCGATGGAGCGCTACCGCACGCTGGCGCTCGCAGCGCATGAGCGGCTCGCCGGCAGCGGCTTCGGCAAGCTCGTCGACCTGCGCCATGGCGACGGCCTGCAGGCCGACCGCACGCTCGGCCGCTTCGACCGCATCCTGATGAACGGCGTCGTCAATGAGGTTCCCGAGACGCTGCTGGCGCGGCTGTCGCCGGGCGGGCGGCTGGTCGGCGGCCTGCGGGTCGACGGCGTGCCCCTGCGCGTAGTGACGGCCCGGCATGGCGATGGCGGCGTCTCGCAGACGGTCGGGCCGGCCTTGCGGCTCGCGCCGCTGGCCGCAGGGCTCGCTCTGGCGCTCTGAGGCGCGGCGAGGCGGGCGGATCTCAAAAAAGATGAAGAGCGGTCGCGAGCGCGAAACGGTTTCGTAACCTGAACGCGGCTTTAATGCTGGCTATCGAGTTGCGTTGTTCGCGAGTGCAAGTCATGCGTAGCCAGGTATTCATGCGCAGCCAGTTTGCCCTGCGTAGCCCGTCGAGATCGGCCAAGCCCAGCGCTCCCCTGCGCCTGTCGGCTGCCTGCGCTCTCGCCCTCGGCGTCAGCGCCTGCTCCTCGGACACGATGCGCTTCACGGACGCGCCGTTCTCCAGCCCCTTCAAGACGGCCCAGGCCGCGCCGATGTCCGACCCGACCACGACGGGTTCGATCGGCCGCTCCGCCGCCGGTCCGGGCGCGCCGCTTCCCGCCGCTCCGGCCGTCGCCTCGGTGCGCTCGCAACCGCTGCCGCCGCCGCAATCGGCCGTGGCCCTGCGCGGCGCCGCTCCCATCGCCACCGGCGGCACGGCCTCGGGCTGGTCGGCCAATGGCGGCACGCCGATCGTCGTCGCCCAGGGCGAGACGCTCGACATGATCTCCTCGCGCTACGGCGTGCCGAAGGCGGCGCTGATCTCGTCGAACGGGCTGAGCAGCCCGAACGTCGCGCCGGGCTCGCGCCTGACGATTCCGGTCTACAACGCCGCCGGCGCTTCGGCTGCCAGCGTTCCCGCCGCCGCGCCGCGCCAGATGGCGCAGGGCACGCAGACCCAAAGCGATGCCCGCCACGAGCCGGCGCGCGGCGTGCCGACGGTCGCCGCCCGCACCGCGCCGGTTCCGCCCGTGGACGAAAGGGCGAAAGCGGCCGCCGACGCCCAGGCGATGCGCGAATCGCGCGCCCGCTTCGCCGCCGAAGCCAAGGCCAGGGCCGAGGCGAAGAAGACCGGCGCGGCCCCGGTCGCCCCAGCCGAGTCGGCCGCGAAGGTCGCCGAAGTAAAGAAGCCGGCTCCTGTCGCGGAGAAGGCCAAGCCCCTGGTCGTCGCGAGCGCCCCGGCCGAGCCGAAGGCCGCTCCCCTGCCGAAGACCGTCGTCGCCGAGCCCAAGGCCGCCGCGAAGGCCGAGCCCCAGCCCGATCCGAAGACCACGGCCAGCGTGCCGAAGCAGGAAGAAGCCGCCCCCGCCGGGGAGAAGGCCGATTTCCGCTGGCCGGCTCGCGGCCGCGTCATCGCCGGATTCAGCGGCAAGGGCGGCAATGAGGGCATCAACATCGCCGTGCCGGAAGGCACGCCGATCAAGGCGGCCGAGGCCGGCACCGTCGCCTATGCAGGCAACGAGCTGAAAGGCTACGGCAACCTCGTGCTGATCCGCCACCCCAACGGCTACGTCTCGGCCTACGCCCATAACGGCGCCCTGAACGTCAAGCGCGGCGACACGATCAAGCGCGGCCAGGTCGTCGCCACCGCCGGCCAGACCGGCAACGTCTCCTCGCCGCAGCTGCATTTCGAGCTGCGCAAGGGTTCGACCCCGGTCGATCCGACGCCCTATCTCAGCAACTGAGTTTCGGGTTAGCCTTCGATCGGCAACCGCGAGACCCCGCCGATCGGAACAGGAGCGGGGCGGTCCCAGGAAAGGCCGCCCCGCTATTTTGCTGTTGTCTCGAGATTGCTCACCTCTCCCCCGTCATCCCGGAACTGCGCTGCTTCGCAGCTCGTCCGGGATGACGCGATGCATCGTGAGAGACCCTCCAGGCGACCTCGGCCGAGGCCGCGCCTGCGTCTTCCGTCCTTCCCTGTCGCCTTGCGCAACTGCCTTTACACTGCTCACGTCATGCTGATTTTTAGGCGTTGACAAGCAGATTGGGCCTCTTCAAATTCATAGGTATACAAATGAATTTCCCGGCTGACCCAGCGTCGCCGGCATGCGAAACCTATCAATGAGCGCGGGGCGCTTCGCCACCGGGCCAGAACGGGGACCAGCGATGACGATCGACCGTCGGAGTTTTCTAGCCGGCGCTTCTGCCGGCGCCACCCTCATCGCCGCGCCCTCGCTCGTCAGGGCGCAAGGGGCCGGGCCGATCAAGGTCGGCGAGATCAACAGCTACACCGCCCAGCCCGCCTTCCTGAAGCCCTATCGCCAGGGCTGGGAACTGGCGCTGGAGCAGATCAACGCCGCCGGGGGCGCGCTCGGCCGCAAGATCGAGACCGTGTTCCGCGACGACGGCGGCAAGCCCGAGGACGCGGTGCGCCATGCCGGCGATCTGATCAACGCCGAGAAGGTCGACCTGCTCTCGGGCGGATTCCTCTCCAATGTCGGCCTCGCCATCGCCGACTTCGCGCTGCAGAACAAGAGGCTCTACGTCGCTTCCGAGCCGCTCTCAGACGCGCTCGTCTGGGGCAAGGGCAACCGCTACACCTTCCGCCTGCGTCCCTCGACCTACATGCAGGCGGCCATGCTGGTCGAGGAGGCCGCCAGGCTGCCGGCCAAGAAATGGGCCGTGGTCGCGCCGAACTACGAATATGGCCAGTCGGCCGTGAAGTGGTTCAAGGAACTGCTCAAGAAGGCCAAGCCCGATGTCGAGTTCGTCGCTGAGCAGTTCCCGGCGCTCGGCCGCATCGACGCCGGCGCGACCGTGCAGGCGCTGGAGACCTCCAAGCCCGACGCGATCTTCAACGTCACCTTCGGCGCGGACCTCTCGAACTTCGTGCGCCAGGGCAATACGCGCGGCCTGTTCGAGGGCAGGGTGGTCGCCTCGATGCTGACCGGCGAGCCGGAATATCTCGATCCGCTCGGCGCGGAAGCGCCGGTCGGCTGGATCGTCACCGGCTATCCGCAGGCCGAGATCAAGACGCCGGAACACGTCAAGTTCCGCGACGCCTACATGAAGAAGTTCAGCGACTATCCGCGGCTGGGCTCGGTCGTCGGCTTCGACACGATGAATTCGATCGCGGCCGCGCTGACCAAGGCGGGCTCGACCGAAACCGAGAAGCTGGTCGACGCGCTCAAGGGCCTGAAGTTCCCCTCCGCCTTCGGCCAGGCCGAATACCGCGCTGTCGACCACCAGTCGACGCTCGGGGCCTATGTCGGCAAGACCGCGGTCAAGGACGGCAAGGGCGTGATGGTCGACTGGCGCTATGCCGATGGGGCGAAATATCTGCCGAGCGACGCCGAGGTGAAGGCGCTGCGCCCGGCGGGGTGAGGCCGCCCGGTTAGCCCAAGGCAGAGAGACGACCCTCCGCCGTCAGCCCGGACAAGCCGCGCAGCGGCGCGGATCCGGGATCCATCTCAAGGCGCGACAGTGCTCCCATGATGGATCCCGGAGCTCCGCTTCGCCGCGTCCGGGACGACGGGCGGCTTTCCACGCCCAAACCGCACCGAGCTGGACAGGCCACGCATGTTCGACCTCATCCTCACCCAGACCCTGAACGGCCTGGCCTCGGCCTCGTCGCTGTTTCTGGTCGCGTCCGGGTTGTCGATCATCTTCGGCGTCACGCGGATCGTGAACTTCGCGCATGGTTCGCTCTACATGCTCGGCGCCTATCTCGCCTGGACGCTGGTGACGCGCTTCGGGCCGGCCGAGCCGATAGGCTTCTGGGGCGGCGTCGCGCTGGCGGCGCTGTTCGTCGGGCTGATCGGCGTGCTGATCGAGGTCGCGATCCTGCGGCGCATCTACCAGGCGCCCGAGCTGTTCCAGTTGCTCGCCACCTTCGGCGTCGTGCTGATGCTGCAGGATCTGACGCTGGCGACCTGGGGGGCCGAGGACAAGCTCGGGCCGCGCGCGCCGGGCTTCAGGAGCTTCGTCATCCTGTTCGGAAACCGCTTCCCGACCTATGAGCTATTCCTGATCGCGGTCGGGCCGCTCGTGCTGCTGGTGCTCTGGCTGCTGTTCCAGAAGACGCGCTGGGGCACGCTGGTCAGGGCCGCGACGCAGGATCGCGAGATGGTCGGCGCTCTCGGCGTCAACCAGCGCCTGCTGTTCACCTCGGTCTTCGCGTTCGGGGCAATGCTGGCCGGGCTCGGCGGCGCGCTGCAATTGCCGCGCGAGGCGGTGAACCTGCACATGGACCTCGCCATGATCTCGGAGGCCTTCGTCGTCGTGGTCGTCGGCGGGCTCGGCAGCGTGACGGGGGCCTATCTCGCCGCGGTCCTGATCGGCATCCTGCATGCCTTCGGCATCCTGATCGTTCCCAAGATCACGCTGGTTCTGGTCTTCCTCGTCATGGCGGCGGTGCTGGTGGTCAAGCCCTATGGGCTGATGGGCAAGGCCCCGGTCGGCCATGCGCGCGGCCACGGCCCGGCCGAGCCGCTGCTGCTGCCGGCCGACAATCTCACCAAGCTCGCCGGGCTGATCGGCCTCGCCGTCCTGGCGCTCGCGCCGCTGGTCGCGCCCGACCACATCCTGCTGACGCTGACCGAACTCGTCATCTTCGCGCTGTTTGCCGCATCGCTCCATTTCATGATGGGGCCGGGCGGCATGGCCTCCTTCGGCCACGCCGCCTATTTCGGGCTCGGGGCCTATGGCGCGGCGCTCGCCGTGAAATGGCTGGGCGCGCCGATGGAGCCGGCATTGCTCCTGGCGCCGTTCCTGGCCGGCATCGCCGGCGTCGTCTTCGGCTGGTTCTGCGTCAGACTCTCAGGCGTCTATCTCGCCATGCTGACGCTCGCCTTCGCGCAGATCGCCTGGGCGACGGCCTTCCAGTGGGTCGAGGTCACCGGCGGCGACAACGGCATTCTGGGCGTCTGGCCCTCGGCCTGGGCCTCTTCCAAATTCGCGTTCTATTATCTCGCGCTGATCGTCTGCGCGGCCTCGATCCTCGCCCTGCGCCTGACGATCTTCTCGCCGCTCGGCTACGCGCTTCGCGCCGCGCGGGACAACCCGCTGCGCTCGGAGGCGATCGGCATCGACGTGATGCGCATCCAGTGGATCGCCTTCGCCGTCGCGGCTTTTGCCGCCGGCGTCGCGGGCGCGCTCTTCGCCTTCTTCAAGGGCTCGGTCTTCCCGACCTACATGGCGATTCCGCGCTCGGTCGACGCGCTGCTGATGGTGCTGCTCGGCGGCGTCCAGACGGTCTCGGGGCCGATCGTCGGCGCCTTCGCCTTCGCCGGCCTCTCCGAGCAGTTGATGAAGGCGACGATGTACTGGCGCTTCGTGCTCGGCTTCTCGATCGTGCTGCTGGTCATCCTGTTCCCGCGCGGGCTGGTCGGCGCGTCCCTGCTCGGGCTGGAGCGCTGGCGCGGCCGGCCCGAAGCCGAGGCCAGGCCCGTGCTCGCCACGGAGGCCGGCCGATGAGCGCCGTGCCGGCGACGTCGCGGGCCGCCGGCCCCGTTCTGGTGGTGCGCGACCTGCAAAAATCCTTCGGCGGCGTGCGCGCGGTCGACGGCGTCTCGTTCTCGGTCGAGGCCGGGACGATGCTGGCGCTGATCGGCCCCAACGGCGCGGGCAAGACGACCTGCTTCAACATGCTCAACGGCCAGCTCAGGCCAGACAGGGGCGAGGTCGTGCTCGCGGGCCGCGCCATCACAGGCATGAAGCCGCGCGCGGTCTGGCGCATGGGCGTCGGCCGGACCTTCCAGATCACCGCGACCTTCACCTCGATGACGGTGCGCGAGAACATCCAGATGGCGCTGATCTCGCATGCCGGGGAAATCTTCAGCCCGTTCGGCCGCGCCCGCGGCAAATTCAAGGATTCTGCCGACGCGCTGCTCGCGCAGGTCGGCATGCTGGAGCAGGCGGAGCGCGCCTGCGGCGTGCTCGCCTATGGCGACCTCAAGCGCGTCGAGCTCGCCGTCGCGCTCGCCAACCAGCCGAAACTCCTGCTGATGGACGAGCCGACCGCCGGCATGGCCCCGCGCGAGCGCATCGAGCTGATGGCGCTCACCGCCGCCATCGCCGCCGCCAAGGGCATCGCCGTGCTGTTCACCGAGCACGACATGGACGTCGTCTTCACCCATTCCGACAGCGTCATCGTGCTCGATCGCGGCCGGCTGATCGCCCATGGCACGGCCGAGGAAGTCCGCCACGATCCGAATGTGCGGGCGGTCTATCTCGGCTCCGGCGCGACCTCGGGAGGGCATTGAGATGACCGCCATGCTCGAGATCGCCGGGCTCGAGGCCTATTACGGCCGCGCCCACATCCTGCAGGGCGTCGCGTTCACGATGAAGCGCGGCGAAGTTCTGGCGCTGATGGGGCGCAACGGCGCCGGCAAATCCACCACGATGAAGGCGGTGATGGGACTCGTGCCGCCGGCCGGCGGCAGCGTGGTCTCGTTCGAGGGCCAGGCGGTGCAAGGGCGCGAGCCCTTCGAGATCGCCCGGCTCGGCATCGGCTACGTGCCGGAGGACCGGCGCGTCTTCTCCGAGCTGTCGGTGATGGAAAACCTCTCGGTCGCCCAGCGCCCGCCGCGTCCCGACGCGCCGCACTGGACGCCGGAGCGGCTGTTTTCGCTCTTTCCCAATCTCGGGCGCATGCGCGACCGGCCGGGCGGGGCGATGTCCGGCGGCGAGCAGCAGATGCTGACGATCGCACGCACGCTGATGGGCAACCCCAAGCTCGTCCTGCTCGACGAGCCTTCCGAGGGACTTGCGCCCGTCATCGTCGAGGAGATGGCCAGGACGATCCTGGCGCTGAAGGGCGAGGGGCTGACCGTGCTGATCTCGGAGCAGAACCTGCACTTCGCCGGCAACGTCGCCGACCGCGCCGCGATCATCGAGAAGGGCATGATCCGGTTCACCGGCACGATGGACGAGCTGAAGGCCAACGAAGCGGTCAGGACGCAGTATCTGTCGGTGTAGATCCGTCATCGCGAGCGCAGCGAGGCAATGACGGCAAGGCCGCTCCGCCGACGCTGCGCCATTCGCCCGCCAGCGCCAGCAGCGCACCCTCGATCAGCCCTTGCGCGAGAAGCGCCTCCGCGGCCTCGACGCCATTCGACAGTGCCGCCGCCACAGCCTTCGGAGCCAGCGGCCCAACATCCATCGTCACGGCCAAGTCCTTGAGATCGCTGTCGGGATCGAGCTCGCGAGCCGGCTTTCTTTCGATTGCCGCATCGTCGACGTTGACTGCATTCGCGACGATCGTCGCCGCCGCGTCGGCTTCCGCCGCCGAGCGCGCCAGCACCGTCACGGCGTCGGCGATGCCGCGCGAGAAGGAGCGTCCGCGCCAGCCGCTGGTCGCGACGCCGCGAACAGGCGTAGCCGCCTCCAGCCGCAGGAAACCGTCGGGCCGGGCCCGCGCCAGCGAGGGCACGACGCCGATGTCGAGGTGATGGCCCGGCGCGATATGGACGGCGATGTCGCCGCCATTGTTGACATAGGCGCGTTCGAGGCCCGGCGCGGCCGAGACCATGGCCGCCATCGCGGTATCCGCGACCGCGCCCGCCACCGCCGCCATCGGCGTGATGAACCGGCCGCGATGCGGCCAGCAGGCGCGGGCCATGCGCTGGGCCGTCGCACCCTGGAGCGAGGGCGGCCGGTGGCTGAGCGGCTGGCGCAGGACGGGGAGTTCGGAGGCGAGTTCGGCGAGCAGGCCGTCGAAGGCGGCCTCGGCCGCCGCATAGGCCCGCTCGATCGCATCGGCCTCACCGAAAGCCGCGATGACGAGATCGCTCGGGCCTTCCTGCAGATGCAGCCGGTTGCCGGGCAGTCGAACAGCGTGGTGGGTCTTCATCGCTTTCGCCAACCGTCATTGCGAGCGTCGCGAAGCAAGGACGAAATGTCATCAAACCTCCCGCAGCGGCCAGGGGTTCTCCGTCATCGCCGGCTCGATGCGCGCCTCGCCGCCATGGGCGCGCATCACCTCTTCGATCGGCACGATTTCGTCCTCGTGGCCGCCGAGCGCCAGGTAGAGCTCGCGCGGCAAGGTGAACTCGATCGGCGCGACCAGCGCCGGCGTCGGCACATGGCCGAAGGCGTTCTTCGGCAGCCGCAGCACGTCGACCATCACGGTGATGCCGCCGCCCGGCCAGACGAAGACAGGCGCGCCGCCCATCGTCACGCGGGTCGCGCCGGACTGGACCGAGCGCGTCAGCAGCACCGGATTCTCGGTGACGCCGGCGCGGAGCGAGCCGCCGGCGCCGGCCATGAAGGTGACGGTGCAGAGCGAGGGCTCGCAGTTCTGGCCGATGCGCTCGACCACCTGCCGCACGGGCGGGGGCATCCGCGCCTCGACCGGACGCAAATTCTCATCCAGCACGAAGAAGGCCGAATCCTCGCCGGTGGTCGAGGTCATCAGCAGGCGCATGCCCGGCCAGGCCAGCTTCTCGTCGATCTTCTGGATGATCGAGAGCGGCTGCGTGATGTCGGTGCCGCCCCAGCCGAGGCCGGGCTCGGCGACCTGGAAATAGCGGCCGGGCGTCGATTTGCGGCCGCGCACCCGGATGCCCGCCGGCTTCATGTCGAGCACGCGGCCGGCCTGATGCTCGGTCAGGACGCCGGTGATGTGGTCGTCGACGACGATGACCTCGTCGACATGGTCGCGCCATTGCCGCGCGAAGATGCCGATCGTGGCCGAGCCGCAGCCGACGCGCATGCGCGTCTCCGGCTTGCCGTCGACGATCGGCGGCTGGCCTGCCTGCACGACCACGCCGTGTCCGCCGTCGATGGTCAGCTCGACCGCCTCGCCGTTCGCGAGCCGGAGCATCGCCTCGCAGGTGGCGCTGCCCTCTTTCTTGGAGCCGCCGGTGAGATGGCGCACGCCCCCGAGCGAGAGCATCTGCGAGCCGTATTCGGCCGTGGTGACATGGCCGATCTGCTCGCCCCCGGCGCGGATCGCCGCCGTCTCGGGGCCGAGATGCCGGTCGGTGTCGATCTTCACCTTGACCCCGCAATAGGAGAAGATGCCCTCGGTCACGACCGTAACGGTGTCGACGCCGTCATGCCGCGACGAGACGATGAAGGGCGCGGGCTTGTAGTCCGGATAGGTCGTGCCCGAGCCGATGCCGGTGACGAAGACGCGGCTCGAGGGCAGGGCCGCGCCGTCCCAGTCCTCGGCGTTCTCGGCGAAGGGCACCAGCGGCTGGCCGGTCTCGACCGCTTCCGCCAGCAGCACGACCGGGTCGGTCCGGACAAGAAGTCCGTCCTGATTGGCGTAGCGCGAGCAGGCGCCGGAGCGGCCGGGCCTGATCCGGCACAGCACCGGGCAGGCGTCGCAGCGGATGATGCCGTCATCGCCCTCCGCCGCCCCGAACTTGCGCGAGCGTCCGGCGCGGGCCGCGTTCGTGATTGCAAGCGAGCCTTCATCCTGAGGAGCAGGCGGAGCCTGCGTCACGAAGGATGCTCCGGAGCGCGCTGGACGATCCTTCGAGACGCCGCTTCGCGGCTCCCCAGGATGAGGGTTGTGGTCGGCCTTCGATTCCTTCTCCCGCAGCATTTCCCACAGGCGATGCGGCAGCACCGGGATCTGCCTCGGAGTCACCCCCGTCGCGTGGCGGATCGCGCCCAAGATCGCCGGCGCGGTCGGGACAAGCGCCGGCTCGCCGATGCCCTTCGCGCCGGACGGTCCCAGCGGCTCGGGGTCCTCGATCAGGACGATATCGATCGGCGGCACGTCGCCGACGGTCGGGATCAGGTAGTCGTGCAGGTTCTCGGTGCGGCCGGGCAGATATTCTTCCATCAGCGCGAGCCCGATGCCCTGGGCGATGCCGCCATGGATCTGGCCCTCGACCAGCATCGGGTTGATCGCCTTGCCGACGTCATGGGCCGCGACGATGCGGTTCAGCTTCACCGTGCCGAGATCGAGATCGACGTCGAGCGAGGCGATCTGCGCGGCGAAGCCGTAGGTCGCATAGGGAATGCCCTGGCCATCGGCGTCGAGCGGGATGGTCGGCGGGTCGAATGAGCCGAGACCTTCCAGCACGATGCCTTCGGCATCGGCGGGGAGGGCGGCGAGGTCGATCCGGGCGCAGACGCCGTTCTCGGTGACGCTCAGGCTCGCCTCGTCGAGATGCAGGCTCGCGCCTTCGCCGGCGTTGGTCAGCCGCAGGATCGCGGCCCGCAAATCCCTGGCCGCGGCCTGCGAGGCCCGGCCCGAGACGAAGGTCTGGCGCGAGGCCGAGGTCTTGCCTGCGTCGAGCGTGAGCGCGCTGTCGCCGATGACGAGCCTGAAGGCGGAAACCGGCAGGCCGAGCGCGTCGGCCGCGATCTGGGTCAGCACGGTCGTCGAACCCTGGCCGATATCGACTGCGCCGTTCCAGAAGGTGAGGGCGCCGTCCCGATCGAGCGTGATCCGCATCGTCGAGGGGTTCGACATCCCGGTGTTGCCGATGCCGTACCACATGCAGCCAATGCCGACGCCGCGGCGCGAGCGGCCTTCCTTCGCGTTGAAGGCGGCGGCGTCCGCGAGCAGCGCCTGCCAATCCGGCTTCAACGCCTCGAGGCATTCGGCCAGGCCAGCGCTAGCTTCCAGCACCTGTCCGCAGGCGGTGGCGTCGCCGGCGCGGATCGCGTTGATCAGGCGGAACTCCAGCCGGTCGATGCCGGCCGCGGCCGCCAGATCGTCGAACAGGCTCTCCTGCGCGATCGCCGCCTGCGGCACGCCGAAGCCCCGGAATGCGCCGGAGGGCGGGCCGTTGGTGAAGATGGCGCGCGAGAGGTTGCGGACGTTGGGCACCTTGTAGGGTCCGGTCGCATGGACCGGCACGCGGCCGGCGACGGTCGGCCCCCAGGAGGAATAGGCCCCCGTGTCGAAATCGCCGTCCATGGCGAAGGCGACGAGCTTGCCGTCCGCGTCGCAGGCGGCTTTCGCCGTGATCTGCGAGGGGTGGCGCTTGGTCGAGGAGACCATCGATTCGATCCGACCGAAGACGCAGGCGACCGGCCGCCTCAGCACCCAGGCCGCGACCGCCAGCATCGGCTGCAGCGAGACGTCGAGCTTGCCGCCGAAACCGCCGCCGCAGGCCGAGGGGATGATCCGCACGGCGTCGAGCGCGATGCCGAGCACGCGGGCGACCTCGTCGCGGTCCATGTAAGGGGCCTGCGTGCAGGCGAAGACCTCGATCGCGTCGCCGATGCGCCGTGCATAGCCGGCTTCGGGTTCGATATAGGCGTGCTCGACGAAGCCGGTCTCGAACGAACCGGACGCCGTGTGGACGGCCGCCGCGAAGCCTCCCTCGACATCGCCGCTGACGACGCGGCCGCGCGTCAGCACGTTGTCGGGCGCGAAATCGTGAAGCGAGAAGGCGTCCTCGGCCAGCGCGGCCTGGCTGCCGATCATCGCCGGCAGCGGCTCCCATGCGATGGGAAACTCGCTCATCCGCACCGCCTCGACCGCCGCCTTCTCGCCGACGATGGCGAGCACGCATTCGCCGCGATAGCGCGTCTCGCCGGTGGAGAAGACCGGCTGGTCCTTGAGATGCGGATAGATGCCGAAGGAATTTTCGCCCGGCACGTCGGCGGGCGTGAAGATCCTCACCAGCCCCGGCCGGCTCGCGACGAAAGCGTCGAGATCGCCCAGCGTGAAGCGGGCGCGCGGGTGCGGCGAGCGCAAGGCGCGCAGCCAGAGCGCGCCGTCCGGCACGCGGTCCGCGCCGTAGATCTCCGTGCCGGCGACCTTCGGCTCGCCGTCGAGTCGGGCGATGCGCGTCCCGATCGAGGCGCTGGTCTCCCTCCCCCCGCTTGCGGTGGGGAGGGCCGGGGCGGGGGGGAGAGTCCACGCCGGTTCGCCGCGATCGGAGGAGGAGCCACGTCCTGCACGCCCCCCCATCCCTGGCCCTTCCCCACCGCAAGCGGGGGGAAGGGGACCTGTAGCAGGGTCGGCCGGCGAAGCGTCGGACACGAACCCGTGCGCCGCGCGCACAGCCTCGACGATCTTGATGTAACCCGTGCAGCGGCAGAGCACGCCACCGAGCGCGTCCAGCGTCGCGGGCTCGGTCGGCCGCGGATCGCGCGCGAGCAGGTCGTAGGCCGCCATCAGCATGCCCGGCGTGCAGATGCCGCACTGGGCCGCGCCATGGGCGTGGAACGAGGCCTGCAGCGCGCGGCCGAGCGGGTCGCCGGCCAGGCCCTCGACGGTGGCGACGCCGCGGCCTTCGACCTGTCCGAGCGGGATCAGGCAGGCGCAGGCCTGCGCGCCGTCGAGCAGGATGGTGCAGGCGCCGCAATCGCCGGCGTCGCAGCCGATTTTCGTTCCGGTCGCGCCGAGGCTCGCGCGCAGCGCCTCGCTCAGGCGGGTATCGGGCGGCTCGGCGAGCGCGACGGCATCGCCGTTGAGACGGAAGCGGATCGTCTCGTCGCGTGCCGCCGGCACGGTGGAGCGGTCATGGACGTTCACGCGGCGACCTCCATTGGGGCGGCGAGCAGGCCGGCCAGCGCCCGGCGCACCAGCACCAGCGCCGAACTGGCGCGATAGGCGGCGCTGGCGCGGACATCCGCGATCGGCGAAAGCGTCGCGAGATCGGCCGGCGTGACCGCGCCCGCGAGTGCGGGCGACGCCGCCTGGCCCAGCAGCCTCAGTTCCAGTCCGGTCAGCCGCCGCGGCGCGGCCGAGCAGGCCCCGACCGCGATCCGCAGCGCCGCGATGCGGCCGGTTCGATCGAGTGCGACATTGGCCGCGACCGAGGCGATCGAGATCACGAGATAGCTGCGCGCGCCGAGTTTCTGGAAGGTCGAGCGCATCGCCTCCGGCTGCGGCGGGACATGGATCGCGACCAGCAATTCGTCGGGCGAGAGCGCGGTCCGGCGGTTTCCGAAGATGAAGGCCGAGAGCGGCAGCCGCCGCCTGCCGCGCGGGCTCGCCAGTTCGACCTCCGCATCGAGCGCCAGCAGCGGCGGCACGCCGTCGGCGGCCGGCGAGGCGTTGCAGAGATTTCCGGCGATCGTGCCGCGATTCTGGATCTGGACGCCGCCGACCTGGGCGGAGGCCCGCTTCAGAGCGTCGAATGCCCGCGGCAGATCCGCCGCCATGACCGCGCTCCAGCTCGCCAGCGCGCCGATCCGCGTGCCCCGCGGGCCATGGTCGATGCCGCCGAGTTCGGGGACGGCGCTGATGTCGAGCATGTCGCTTGGGTAAGGCTCGAACCAGGCGGCGCGCTGGGTGCGCACCGGGTAGACGTCGGTGCCGCCGGCCAGCACGGTCGGCGGGGCGGCGGCGGCGCTTTCGGCCCTCAGCGTCAGCGCCTCGTTGAGGCTGGTCGGTCTGTGGTAGCGCGTCATGATGCGAGCCCCGGCGAGTTCATGGCGATGCTGTCGGCGGCGTCAGTCGAGTTCCGGCGCGAGCGCGACGGTCAGCCCGTCGAGCTCGGGCGAAAACAGGATCTGGCAGGCGAGGCGGGAATTCGGGCGGACGTCGAAGGCCTCGTCGAGGCGCTCCAGCTCGTCCTCTCGCGGCGGGTGCAGCCTGTCGATCCAGTCCGGGCGGACATAGACATGGCAGGTGGCGCAGGCGCAGGCGCCGCCGCACTCGGCCTTGATCGGCAGACCCCAGTCGCGGATGATCTCCATCAGCCGCCAGCCTTCGAGCGCCTCCAGCTCGCGCTCCTGCCCGTCGCGGTCGGTCACGCGCACATGCATCACGCCACGCCGAGCTTTTTCTGGAGGGCTGTCGATGATGTGGTGTACTGGAAGGTGAGGCGCCTGTCGGGATAGACGTAGCGGTGGACCTTCTGGGCGGCGAGGGCGGCCTCGTGGAAGCCCGAGAGGATGAGCTTGAGCTTGCCGGGATAGGTGTTGATGTCGCCGATGGCGAAGATGCCCGGCACGCTGGTCTCGAACTTCTCGGTGTCGGCCGGGATCAGGTTCTCGTTGAGGTTCAGGCCCCAGTTCGCGATCGGGCCGAGCTTCATGGTCAGGCCGAAGAACGGCAGCAGCGTGTCGCAGGCGACGGCGAAGGTCGCGCCGGCATTGTCGCGGCAGGTCGCGGCCGAGAGGGTCGTCCCGTCGCCCTCGAGCCCGGCGACCTGGCCGAAGCGCAATTCCATTTCGCCGTCCGCGACGAGCGCGCGCATCCGCTCGACGGAGTGGGGCGCGGCGCGGAACTCGTCGCGGCGGTGCATGAGC